>JBMCXL010000196.1:0-6189 GCA_048621015.1 Phycisphaeraceae bacterium | reverse complement strand
GCGGCCGGGATTGCCGACGGTCCACAGACCGAAGGTGAAGCGATCGCTCTTGCTGGGCGCGTAGGGGTTCTGCCTGGCCATGTCCCTCTCCTTGTGCGGTCGTGTTCGCGAGCGGTCCGATGGCATAATGTCGCCGTCGCATTACCGCAGGTCAAGCCGGGCATGCTAGACTCTCCCGGCAAGCGAACCCCGCCCAACCGATGAGGCCCGTCATGAAGCATCTGCGCGAAGAGTTATGGTTCCACACCGACCATCGGCGCGACTACGTCAACATCACGCCGCAGGTCGAGAAACTGGTGCAGCGCAGCGGCGTACAACACGGCCTGTGCCTGGTAAACGCCATGCACATCACCGCGAGCGTCTATATCAACGATGCCGAGAGCGGCCTGATCCAGGACTACGATGACTGGCTCGAAGAGCTCGCCCCGCACGAGCCGGTGAGCCAGTACCGCCACAACAACACCGGCGAGGACAACGCCGATGCGCACCTGAAGCGCCAGATCATGGGCCGCGAGGTCGTCGTCGCCATCACCGACGGCAAGCTCGACTTCGGTCCGTGGGAGCAGATCTTCTACGCCGAGTTCGACGGCCGGCGGCGCAAGCGCGTCCTGGTGAAGATCATCGGCGAGTGATGTGCCGCATTGCCGATTTCCGATTTCCGATTGCCAATTGAGGAGAGTGAGCATCGCATGACGGACACACCTTTCAACCTCTGGGCCTTCTCCTGCGCGCACGTCGGCACGGACCTGGGCCGCGAAGGGCGCGAGAGCCTGGCCGAGGCGATCCGCCAGTCCGAATCCGACGCCGGCTTCGACTGGCACATCGCGCTGAACCTGGGCGACCATTCCGGCAACCAGGGCGAGCCGGCCGACGATGAAGGCGAGGAAGTCGTGCGCCAGTACGGCGCGCTCCAGCAGCACCGACGCGAGCAGGTCTACGACATCGCCGGCAACCACGATCGCAGCGACGTCGGCCACCCCGAAGGCTGGTGGACGCGCAAGTGGATCGATCCGGCCGGCGAAAACACGTCGCACTCCGGCGTCGATCCGGCGAAACGTCCTTACCCGATCGAGGGCGACTGGGAGCGCTACAGCTTTCGCGTCGGCAACGTGCTGTTCCTGATGATGAGCGATCGCAACGAGCCGAGCGCGCACCTGCCGCGCGAGGAAGGCGGCGGCAACCCCAGCGGCGTGGTCACCGCCGAGACGTTCGCCTGGTGGAAGCAGCAGGTCGAAGCCAACCCCGACGCGATCATCGTGACCTGTCACCACTACATGCTCAAGGACACGACCGTCGCCAGCGGCGAGTTCGAAGGCTGCTGGAAGGACGCCGACGGCACGGTGCACGCCCCCTACCACGGCTACAAACCGCGCGGCACGCCCCGAGGCGCGTCCTACCTCTACTGGGTCGGCGGCACGCCGAACGCGCAGGCGTTCGAGCAGTATCTCGCCGAGCATCCCGGCGCGATCGACCTGTGGATGGGCGGACACACGCACACCCATCCCGACGACACCGCCGGCGACAAGTCACACATCGAAACGAAATGGAAGGCGCACTTCGCCAACATCTGCGCCCTGACGCGCCATCACGGCGGTCAACTGCTGAAACAGACGCTTGGCATCCCGGGCTGTCCCATGAGTCGCGTGCTCACCTTCACGCCCGGCAGCGACGAACTGCGCATCCGCTGCTACCTGCACACTTCCGATTACGCGCCGCAGGGCTGGTACGACAAGGCGGAGCGCACGCTGAAGCTACGCCGGCCGTTCACGTGGTGAAAGCGCATCCCCTCTCCCTCTGGGAGAGGGAAAGGGAGAGGGGATTTGCAGCAACCACGGACTGCCGCATCGCGCAGCAGATCGCCGGTAGCTGGCGACCCCCTCACCCCTGCCCTCTCCCCGAGGGAGAGGGTGTTGATTCACCGGTTCATCACGCCGTCGGTGCCGCGAGCGGCGCGCCGTCGTAGACCAGCGGAAACCCGTCGCCGACGATCGTCTCGCCTGCCTTCACGTGAATCCACGGCGACTTAGGATGCGCGCGCTCTCCCGCCGTGAAGACCGTCTTCTCGGTCATGTAGTGCACCGCGATCGCGCGGCGCGGTCGGCCGGAGCGGTTGTGATGTGAGCCATGCCAGGTGAGCGGGTGGTGGTAATGCACGTGCCCCGCCTTCACCGGGCGCAGCGAGCGCTCGATCTTGTGGCCCTGGCACGTGTCCGGCAGCTTGTCGTAGTCCTCGATCTGCCGCAGCTCTGCCGGCGCGACGCCCCACTCATGCGAGCCGGGCACCATCGACATGCAGCCGTTGTCCTCGTCCACGTCGTCCAGCGCGACCCAGGCCGTCACCTGCTGATCCTTCGGCATCACCGGCGGCCACGCGGGCGAGTCCTGGTGCCACATGTTCACGCCGCCGGTCGTGTGCGGCTTGTACTGGATCTGATCGTGCCACACGCGAAGCTGCCGCGCGCCGCTGAGCTGCGCCGCCTCCTGCACGAGCGTTTCGTTGAACAGCAGATCGCGGAACGGCTCGCTCGCCATCCAGATATCCACGATCTGCCAGACCGGCGTGTCCTCCTGCCCGAGGTTGCGCAGCAGCACCGGCTTGGGACCGTCCGGCTCATCCTTCTCCGCGATCACACGTTCGAGCTCGTCGCGAAGGGCCTGGATCTGAGCGTCGTCGAGGACGCGGCTGCCGAGGGCGAATCCGTCACGTCGATAGGCTTCGACTTGCTGGTCAGTGAACATGGCTGTCTCCTGTGGCAGTTCGCGCAGGCGTTCCTACATCCGCGCGGTGCATCGTTTTCCTTGCTTCCGGAGCCATCGGGTCGGCACATGAGAAGTCTCCCATCTGCCAGGGCAGTATGCACGGCAACGGAGCGGGTTGCGATGGGTGGACCGATGAAATGATGTCGATTCCGCTCATCCACCTTCCCAGACCCGGGCGGAGCGAGTCCGCGAGCGCCGGCCGGCGTGTGGTGCGCACACTGGACCTGTGGCGCACCGCATGGAACGCAGATAAACGCAGAATAGGACGCAGATCAACGCGGATGCGGATCAGAGATAGAGAAAACAGAAACACATCTGCGTCCATCTGCGGCGCATCTGCGGTCATCTGCGTTCATGTGCGGTCCGGCGCGGCGTCCACTGACCAGTTCATTCGTGTTCCGCCCGGCCGGCGAGGGCGGCTTCGCGGTAGGCGGTGGGCGTCAGGCCGTCCACCTGCCGGAAGACCTTGCTGAAGTGATAAGGATCGCTGAACCCGGTGCGCGCGGCGATCTCCTTGACCGTCAGGTCCGGCGCCGCGAGCAACGTCCGCGCCCGGGCGACGCGGACGCGGCGCAGGTACTCGGCCGGCGCATAGCTGGTCCACTGGCGAAACAGGCGGTTGAAGTGGCTGGCGCTGAGGCCGGCGACCTCGGCGAGCTGCGCCACGTCCAGCGGCTGGTCGTAGTGTTGCTCGATGTGGCGCACCGCGCGCTCCAGCCGCGTCCGGTTGCGCGCGGAGCCAGCCTCGCTCGCCTGCGCCGGGCGCTGATCCCCATCGCGGCGCAGCAGCGCGAGCAGCGCCCGCTCCAGGTGCACCCGCGCCGCCAGGCGGTCCAGGGTCGCGCCGGCCGCCCACGCCTCGACCGTCGCGATCAAAGCGCGACGCACCGGATCGTCACCCCCCAGCGCCGCATGCTCCGGCAGCGCCAGCCCGCGCGCCAGGCGCACCTTGTACGGCTCACGCTCGCTGAGCGCGCCCCGGTCGGTCGGCACCGTCGGCGACAGATCGAAGTGCACCGCCAGATGCTCGCACGCGCTATCGGGCGCGCTGCGGATAATGTGCGGCACGAAGGGGCGAAAGAGCAACAGATGCCCTGCCTCGAACGGCCGCGGCGCACCACTGCCGACGGACACCTCGCCCGCGCCCGCAAGGAACAGCACCAGCTCGTGGTCGAAGATGATCCGCTGTCCCACGCGCACCGGCCCGCGCGAGCGATGCGCGATGCGGATGACCGGGTGCAGCCGATCGGCGGGCAACGTGTGGACGTTGCGCGGCTCGGGTTGTGGCGGACGCGCGCCGCGCCACGGGCGTTGATAGATCAGACGACGGGCCATCTGGAGTGTTGAAAGGGACCGCAAAGGCGCGAAAAAGCGCGGCAGAGCCGCGTCGCTTCGTATTCTGTTCTCTTGCCCTGCTGTCTACTGACTTCCGTCCGTTACAGCAGCAGTTCCTGTCCGGCCTCGACCGACTCGGGCAGCTCGACGTTGCGCAGGTCGTCCGCTTCGATCGCGGTCGTGTGGACAATCTCGATCGTCGCCGCGACGCGGCCTTCGTCATCACGCGCCACGATCACCCCCTCCCGTTCCAGCCAGCGCGCGGCCCGCTCGGTCTGTAACCGCTTGCTCGAGCGCGGGCAGTCCACGCAGTCCGGCCCGTCCGCGTTCTTGATCGGCGCGAACTCCTCCAAGCGATCCGTCTCGTAGATGATCGACGCCTCGCACATCGGCAGCGCATCGAAGACGAACGTCTCCAGCTTCACGGCATTCGGCTCGTCGGGTTCAACGAACTGCTCCGTCCGCAGGTCCAGATGCGGCACCTTCTTCTCAGCGCGGTGGAACGGCAGGCCGAACCCGTCGCCGGCGTTGACCCACTCCACGAAGTCGCGCCGCATCACGTGAATCGCGATCGATCCCGCGCGGAAGCGCAGCTCGCCGTTTTCCAGCGTCTGCCGCGCCAGCTCCTCGGGCAGGTCGGAATATTCGATGACGGTGACGCGGCCGTCGACGAGGCAGAAGTTGCCGAGCTTTTCCATTGCGTCGCGCTTGGGCAGCATCTTGGAGGACATCTGCGCCTCGTCGAGGCTGTGCAGGCCGAGGAAAAGCGGGTCGATGACCTTGACGTTGGGATTGTCGACCTGGATGTAGGAGATCTGCTCGACGCCGCGCTGCTGCATGTCGGCGAGCGCGCCGCTGTCGTGCAGCGCCTTGAGCGAGCCGCCGTGACCGTTGGGCGAGAGGGCGAGGCTGTCGCGGCTTTCCAGCAGCACCTTGCCGGTGTCAAGGTCGATGGCGGGCATCATGCTCTGGGGGAAGAACATGATATTTTGCGGGTCGAGGCCGAAGTGTTCATGCTCCTCGAAGAAGCGGCGCGTCGGCGCATCGTTGGCCGGCGAGGTCATGATGTACCACGGCACGACCGTGTCGTACTTGGCGTTGACCTTCTGGATGTACTCGGCGAAGACCTGGAACAGCGGCGCCTGACGAATGGGCGTGGCGGGGAAGGTGCCCTTGGGCGCATCCCAGCCGAGGCGCGTGCCCTGGCCACCGGCGACGGTGAAGGCGGCGACCTTGCCCTGGCGGATGAGATCCTCGCCGTGGGCGCGGGCCTTGTCGTACTGGGCGCGATACTGGCTGCCGGGCTCGTGGGGATACCACGGCGCGGGCTGGATGTCCTCGGGCAGCGTGAACTCGGGCTTGCTGCGCACGTGCGTCTCGATGAGCCGGTTGACCTCGGGCCAGTCGATGCCTTCGATCTGCGCCAGCAGTTGGTCCTGCTGCGACTCGTCGAGCTCGTGGTAGTAGCGCAGCACGTGATCCTGGCCGACCTGTTGAAGCGCGCGCGTCGCCTGTTCGTAGCGGTCCGCCATCGTCTCAGGCATGTGTCTCCCTCCGTGATTCACTCTGCCACAGCGCCCGGCCGACGAAGAACGGGCCGAGACGTTCGATGTATTGCGACGTCTGCGTGGTCTTGCGCATCGCCTGGACCACGGCGGACAGCGGATGCAGCGCCTTGCCAGTGAGACCGATGACAAAGTCGTTGTCGTGGGGATCGAGCCCGTGGCACGCCAGGCGGATGTCGTGCGCCTGATCCGCGCGGCCGAAGCGGAAGCCGATGCGCCCGTGCTCCATCAGAATCTCGCGCTGACGCTCCGCGTCGAGCTGCTCGAACGCGCCCTTGCGGCGCAGCGGATACCAGATCACCCACGGCCAATCGGCGTTCAATGCCGTGCGCGTCGGCCGCGTGAACAGCGTCTCCTCGAGATCCTGCTCGTAGCCGAGCGCGTAGGTGCGCCCGAACATGGTGTACTGCGGCTTCTGGCGAAGCTGGGCGAACGGCGAATCACGCAGCAGCGCCGGCAGGTCCGCCACGAAAAACGACGGGTCTTCGCGGATCGTCAGCAGCGCCACGCCGAACGGATCGTGCGCATC
>JBMCXL010000195.1:0-6190 GCA_048621015.1 Phycisphaeraceae bacterium | reverse complement strand
GTTGCGCCACCTGCTCGGCACCCTCTCCCGGGGGAGAGGGTTTCGCAGCGCCTGCGCAAAAGTGTCGGGAGGTGAGCCCTCTGAGGGAGGGGCAGGGGGAGGGTGGGGCGCACGAGTGCCTTGCGTCATCGTCACGCATATCACCACCGCACGTACCATCCGCACGCACATCAGCGCGCATGGTTGCAGTGCGCCTCACCCTCCCCTTACCCCTCCCTCAAGGGAGGGGGGTTGAGCGTGAATCCGCGGTGGTTGGTTTGGGGATGCGCTAGACGTCGAGCACGCGGCGCTCGAGGTGGACATCTTTTTCGGTGATCTCGATCTCGGAAAGCGATAGCGCCGCCGGACCGCGCTGGCCGGGTTGGTGGCAGGTGGTGCGGCCGAGCTGATGGGTGCAGCAGCCGGTCACGTCCGGGCTCTCGTGAATGTGGCCGTGCAGCGCGAGCATCGGCTGGTGATGCTCGATCCAGTCGCGCACCGCCACCGAGCCGACGTCGCCTTCCTTCGGCAACACGCCGAGCCCGGTGTCGATCGGCGGCGCATGAATCACCGCGATGGCGCGGCTCTGGTCGGGACAGTCCGCGCCGAACTTCTCGAGCTCCTCGCGAAGCGTCGGCCGCTCGGCGAAATAACGTTCGAGGTCGTCGATCGGCTCGATGTCATCGGCGGCCGAGCGCACCGGCGGCTCGCGCTGCTCCGGCCGGGGCACGCCCTCGTCGTCGCGCAGCGCCAGGTCCTTGATGCGATACGGAAAGTCAGGCACAAAACCGCAGCCGCGCATCCACAGTCCGCCCTCGATCGCATGCCAGCGGTCCGTGAGATCGAACGCGCATTCGCACGCGTCGACATACGCCTTCCAGCGCGGCCAGTGCAGCAGCAGGTCTTCGTTGCCGAACATGCCGTAGTGCGCGATGCCGCGCCACGCGCACCGGCCGAGGAACGGCGCCATGAACTGATCGAGAAAGCGTCGCTGCGCCGGCACCGCGTCCTTGACCTTCGGCAACATGTCGCCGCCGTTGACGATGGCGGCCGCCTCGCACTCCACGGCATGTTCAAGCACGCGCTCATAGCCGCGCTGCCAGCCGTGCAGGTCCGTCACGTAGATGATCCGCATATATCCATCCCGGCACCGATGCCACAGGGTTCCGCGCTGCGCGGTTGCTCAGAACTCGAAGCGCAGCTCCGTCCGCGCACCGAAGCCGGGACCCATCGTCTCGCGCGCCGCGCCGAAGGCGTCCACGCGCAGGAGCCAGTGGTCGGTCAGCGCCTGCTGGTAGCGCGCGCCGGCCGCGACGGCGGCGGTGTCCAGACCGGCGGTGCTGTGGCGCGCGCCCAGCTCGAACACCACCTGCTTGTCCGGCCCGTCGAGGAACATCTGGTACCCGATCGCGCCGCCGACCGCGTCGTCGGCGCGATTGCCGAGCGGCGCGCCGTAGCGCCCGATGCCGACCGCCTCGAACAGCAGGCCGGTGCGCCCGAGCGGGCCGCCCGTCGCGGGCCCGCGCGCGGCGGAGGCGAAGTTGTCGATGCCCCAGAAGCCGTTGATGTAGACCAGGTCGTGCGTGTACGCCGGCGTCCACGACAGCTCGCCGAACAGCAGGTAGCCGCTGCTCACCGCGGCCGACTCCTGCTCCAGCGCGTGCGAGCCGAGCATGCGCAGGGTCGTGTTGAAGTGGCCGATGCGCTGCACGCTGCTGACGCCCCAGTAGGCGCCGTCGGTCTGGTCGTCCTCGTCGTTCAGGTAGATGACATCGGCGTTGACTGTGCTGAACGGCAGGTCGGTCTCGGTGAACAGGCCGAACAGGTGAACGTCGTCGTCTTCGCGGTTGTCGTCGCGGTGGATTTCGTTCCAGCCATAGAGGAAGGTGGCGCGGACGTTGCTGGTGCCGCGCGGGATGAGGTTGTTGCGCGTGATGCCGACGGCGTCCATGTCGTCGTTGATGAGCATGCCGCCCTGAAACGAGATCGGTTGGCGGCCGACACTGAAGCCGTAATCGAGGCTCCACCGGTCGTGCGGATCGAGGTCGGGGAACAGCTCGGCGAGTTCGCCTTCGAAGAAAAACGTCTGGACTTCGCTGTCGAAGCCGTTGACCCAGCCTTCGTCGGGATCGGTGAAGTTGTAGCCGGTGAACTCGCCATCCTCGTCGAGCGGGCGGATGCCCACGAGCAAGCGCTCGGTGCCGCTGAGCTGGAGGTTGGCGAACAGGTCGAGGCGGTTGGCCCACTCGGCGACGTTGTCATCGCCGTCGTGGAACGTCTGGATGGCGGTGCGGTACGCGCCGAAGACCAGCAGCTCCGGCTGCCAGACCGCGCCGCCGGGCAGCTCGAAGCCGGGATCGAGCTCGCCGGCGTCGAGGAACGGGTTGCCCAGCTCGAACAACGGATCGTTGCGCTTCAGCCTATCCGCGTCGATCAGCGGGATGGACTTGTCGGTGAGCCGACTGCCGTGACCGCCGTGGTGCGCATCGTCGTGCGCCTGTTCGTGCGCCTCGGCGTCGTGGTCTTCCGTTTCGTCATCGTCCGGCGCTTGCGCCTGCTCCTGCTCCTTCTGGTACTTTTTCAGCAGTTTTGCCGCGGCCGAGGTGGTGGGCGGCGCTTCTGCTTCGTCCGGGTCCTGCTGCTCGCTCTGTTCGCTCGGCGGCGCGTCTTGCGCGTCCTGGTCGTCTTGCGCGATGGACAGCGGCGCAAGCGCGCCGCACCACACCGCCGCCATCACGACCGCGAGCCATGCCCCGAGCCCGCGGCCCGTCGCCACTGCATCCCTGTTTGTCTGCTGCATCTGGTTCGCTCCGGATCGAACACACCGGCATCGTCCACACCAGGGGGCGTGTTCGCTCACTGATCCTGTCCCGCATCTGTCGTGTCGATGGCGATCTCCGCCTGTCGTCGCCAGAGGATCTGGTGGCCGGCGACGACCCATTCCGCGATGTCGCGTGCGCTCATGTCGTAGTCGAAGCCGACGTCCTTGATCGCATCGATCAGGTTGACCGGCACCATGCCCGCTTTCAGCTCGGCGCGCACGTGGTACGGGCCGTTGGCCGCGAGATCCTCGCCGCGCACCTCGTAGCGTGCCCAGCGGTGATCGCCGGGCTGGATGTTGCGCCGGTGCTTGCGCGCGCCCGCCGGCCGGCCGAGCAGGATGCCGGAGCGCGTCATCGGGCGCACGAACGGCAGCGGATCGACTGAACGATTCACCGCCAGCACCTGCTCGCGCTCGCCGCCGCGCAGCATGCGCACGACGAACCGGCTCTGGAGCGTGAACAATTGATCGTCCAGCGGCAGCTCGTGGTTGTGCACGTACTTCGAGTGCAGGTCGCGCACGTCACCGTTGGGATCGAGATCGCCCGATTCCATCACGACGTTGCCGCGGCGGTCGGTGACGGTCACGTGCAGCCAGACGAGGCGCTCGGCATCAAAGCCGGTGGGCACGCCATGGCCGGTGGTGCCATTGGCGACCTTCAGCTTGAACGCGATGCGCTGATCGTCCACGCGATCGACCATGACGTCGCTGAGCTTGTAGCCGTGGCGCAGCAGGTTCAGGCGCATCTCCGCGGCCTGTTGGCGCAGCTCCAGGTTCTCCTCGATGATCGCGCGGGCGTCGTAACGATCGTCGACGGTTGCCCAGCGATCGGGGAACTCGTACTCATCCGGACTCTCCCAGACCTCGTCCTCGAACTCGTCGGTTCCCCAGCCCGCTTTCCAGTCGAACTTCAGCCATTCGCGAATGGTCGCCAAACCTTGCGCGGAAGGATCGTCCTTCTCGTGCTCTTCTTTGATCGCCTCGTGGTTCAGCGGGAACAGCGCCGGGTGGATGGCGGGATAGTCCGGGCCGACGATCATGTGATTGGTGAGCTTGCGCGGCTCGCTGGTCTTGGAGCCGACCTGCGCGGCGGGGCCCCATTCGTAATTCTCGCGGTCGTCACCGAGGACGATGCCCTGCTCCTTGTTCATGTGGCAGTCCTGGCAACTGATGCCCTGCTTCGCGGCGGGCGCTGCCTTGAACTCGCTGAACGCTTCTTCGAGACGGAAGTTGTTGCGCAGCGTCACGTCGTGGCAGGTGCCGCAGAACGCGGGCGTGACAAGCTGGAAGAAGCGTTTCGACTCGCTGTGAATCTTGCGTCCGACGCCGTCCTGCTCGGCCGTGGCGGCGCCTTCGTTAACGAAACGGTCGATCTCCTCGTCGTTGCCGGTGGGGCCGTAGACGGGCGCGGTGAGGTCGCCGGTGACGATGGCGAGTCGGCCGCTGATCTTGCCGTAGGGTTTGTTGACGCGGTGGCAGACGATGCACGTCACGCCTTCGCGCGAGGTGGGGTGGCGGTCGATGTTGCTCATGAACACCGGCTCGTCGAGGTTCATGCCGACGGGCGTGTGGCAGCGGATGCAGAAGTCGCCGTTGGTGCCCTTGGTGAGCTGGAGGATGCGCCCCTGCATCGCGTTGAACACGGGGCTCATCTGCGCGTAGGCGTGCTGCGAGGCGGACCACTCGCGATAATGCTTGGGATGGCAGGACGCGCACGAGGTGGCCGGGGGATAGCGGTTCTCCTCGAACACCTCCTTGTGCATCTCCACGGCATCGAGCTCCTCGTCCGGTTCGCTCGGCGCGTCCGCGTCCGCGTCGTGGTCGTGCGGCTGCTGCTCCTGCTCATCATCGGCGCCTTGCAGCAGGCTGTCGCCGCTGTCCTGCGAATCGGTATCGCCCTGGAGCAGAAGATCGTCGCCGCCGGTGTCCGAGTCTTCGCTTTCGTCGGCGTCCGGCTCATCCTGCAAGAGCAGATCATCGCCGTCCTGCTCCGCCTCGTCCGTCTGCGCATCATCCTGCAAAAGCAGATCGTCGCCGTTGCCGTCTTCGTTGTCTGACGCTTCCTCCGACGTCTCCTGCAGGAGCAGGTCGTCGCTTTCGCGCTCGTCCGTGGAGGATGTCGTCGGCTGCGCCGCGAGGACGCCGGCCATGCCGAGCATCACCACGAGGATCAACCACGCCCACGCATGCGCCCACCGGGCCGCGCGTGTCGTGTCACCCATCACCGATTGGTTGGAACGGGTCATCGCTGCCTCCTCAGGCTACGAGGTCGCGAGCAAGCGCACGGTGCGGAATCGAACCGCCATGCACGGTGCGATTCACTGTTGAAACGGGATGCGCTGATCGGGACCGGGGCTCGCCGCGCATGCATGAGTGATCTTTTTATACCGGTAACCGCATCCGCACCGCAAACGGGGCGCGCGTGCGACGCCTCTGACAACGGGCCGATTGTTCTGCCGATGCGACCGCTCATGGCACCTCGTGAGCTGTGTGATAGTTGTGGCAGTCCAGGCAACTGTCGCCGGCACGGTCCGGCGTGTGACAACTGGCGCATGTGTTGCGCTGGATCGGCTGGAACTCACCGCGAAACGGCCGAACATCAAAACCGTCGAAGGCCGCGAGCACGTCGGCGTCCGCCGCCTCCTGGTGGCAGTGCCGGCAGTCCGCGAGCTGCGGCTGGATCAGGTGCGGCTGATGCGCGAAGCGGTGGAACCCCTTGGCGACACCGTCGCGCGGCTGCGCCTGCCAGTTCACCTCGAACATCCGCTCATCGGTGCGGTCGACGCTGTGACACTTGATGCATCGGCCAACGGCGTTCGCGTCGGTCAACGCATCGAACACCTGGCGCGTCGCGGTCGACGCCGGCCGGTCGGACTGATGCGCAACGGCGCGCAGCCACTGTTCGAGAAACGCGTCGGCGTGGCCGGCGGGTTGATAACGGATCGCGTAAGCCTGATCGTCGATGCGCCATCCCCGGCCGGCCGCCATCTTCGCCATCGGTAGCGGCTCCGCCGATGGAATCGGCTCCTCATCGTCCGTCGAAGTTTCGTCCGCCGACTCGCCGCCGAGCAGCAGGCTGTCGTCATCGTCGGCCGCTGCATCTTCCTCGTCACCGTTGCCGGCGAGCAGTGAATCGCCGGCGTCGTCGGTGTCATCCGTGTCTTCGGAGCCACCCAGCAGTGAATCGCCGGCATCATCGGCGTCATCCGCGTCTTCGGAGCCGCCCAGCAGTGAATCACCGGCATCATCGGTGTCATCCGTGTCGTCGGAGCCGCCCAGCAGCAGCGCATCGTCGCTGTCCTCCGCGTCATCGCTGCTGTCCCCGGCGAGAAGGCTGTCGCCCTCGTCCTCGTCCGCCTCGTCAGAGGATCCACCGAGCAGGGTGTCACC
>JBMCXL010000194.1:0-6207 GCA_048621015.1 Phycisphaeraceae bacterium | reverse complement strand
CCTCACCGATCCCGACGAGGCCAAGGAGTTCTGGGACCGCACGCAGATCGACTCCCTCGCCGTCGCCATCGGCACCAGCCACGGCGCGTACAAGTTCGCCAAGGAGCCCAAGCTCGCCTTCGATCGCATCGAAGCGATCATGAAGACCTGTCCCGGCCTGCCGCTGGTGATGCACGGCTCATCGAGCGTGCCGAAGGAATACGTCGACCTGGTCAACAAGTACGGCGGCGACATGCCCAACGCCATGGGCGTGCCCGAGGATCAGATCGCCAACGCCGTGCGCCAGTACGGCGTGTGCAAGGTGAACATCGACACCGACCTGCGCCTCGTGCTCACCGCCAAGATCCGCGAGGTCTTCGCCACCAAGCCCGACGAGTTCGACCCGCGCAAGTACCTCGGCCCCGGCCGCGACGAGGTGCGCGAGATGGTCAAGCGCAAGCTCCACATGCTCAACAGCGCCGGCCAGTCCGAGGCGGTCAACAAGCACTGGCGCGAGCAGGGCGAGCCGCTGCCCAACTACTACAAGCAGGCCACCACCGCCTGACGGCTTCCCCGCGCACGGTTTTCCCGTGCATGAAATGAGGCGCTCTTGACGCCCGTCCTGAGCGCAGCGAAGGGCGGGATGTCGCACGCCGCGCCCTCACTCCTCCAGCGACACCCCAAGCGCCGCCGCGAGCTTGTCCAGCGCCGCGTCCAGTGCCCGCTCCTGGTCATAGCTGCCCTCGCGCAGCGCCCGACGCACCTGCCGCACGCGCCACCGGCGCACCATTCCGCCATCCGGCGGCAACGGCCCGCACCGCGCGGACAGCAAACGGCGCGGCTCGACAGCGACGGGTTGCGGCGTGTCGATATGAAGCTTTCTGACCATGGCAGGCAGTATCCGTCGCCGCACGCACGCCACAATCGAGCCCAAGCCGGTTGCGCCGCCGGGAGAGGTTCGATTCATCCATGCGGAGCAATCCCACCCCTGTCAGCAACCTCCCCATGAAACGACGCGACGGCGCTGCGCTCCCACCCGACACACGTCTTACTGCGCATCCGCTGCAAACCGCACCGCATACTGAATCAACTGCGCTGCGTTCTCCAGCTTCAGCTTCTGCTTGATGTTCTCCCGGTGTGTCTCCACCGTCTTCACGCTCAGGCCGAGCTGGTCCGCCACCTGCCGCGTGGACAGGCCCTTGCCGATGAGCTGGAGCACCTCAACCTCGCGATCGGTCAGTGCCTCGGCGCCGAATGGGCCCGCCGTGCCGCCGCCCACGCGCGACAGCAGCACCTGCGACATGCGATCGCTCAGGAACACGTGTCCCTGGTGCACCGAGCGGATGCCCTCGATCACGCGCTCGATCGGCTCGTGCTTCATCAGATATCCCATTGCGCCGGCCTTGAGCGCGCGCTGCGCGTAATACGACTCGTCGTGAATCGAAAGCACCAGGATGCGCACGTCCGGATACTTGGCGCGCAGCTCCTTGATCATCTCGAACCCGTCCATACCGCGAAAGGACAGGTCCGCGACGATCACGTCCGGATGCTGCTCGCCGGTGGCCTCGATGGCGGCGGTGGGAGAGTCTGCCTCGCCAGACAGTTCGAGGTCCGGCACCGTTTCAATGAGTTGCCCCAGACCCTGCCTCGTGATGGGATGATCGTCCACGACCAGCACTCGGCATGGTCGGGTTTTCGCCGTCACCGCGTTGCGCTGCTGAATCATATGAATGCCCTCCGTGGCTCGCCGCGTCATCGGTTTGCCGCACCTGTGTGGCGTCGTATTTGTGCGAGCGACCTCTCGCGACGTGCGAGAACTCGCCGGGCGCGCCACACCGGCGCCCGGATCGGTACCGTGATTGCATGGGCCGCGGAACCGGCCCCCCGGAACGTGGTGTCGGCCGACGCACGCCCGCCTTTTCATACGCTGCCGCCGCACCGAATCCAATACCCCGCCGCAAAAAACCGAGCATCCCCGATGCGACGCCAAGTCCGCCCCCACGGCGCGACATGAGATCGCACGTCACCACCGCCCGCCCGGACAGGACGCGCGCGTTCACCGTGACAGATGCCCGTTCAACACCGCCCTGCACGCCGGCGCAGAGCGAGCCGGCCGGCGCTGACCGGCGGATCCTCGAGATGCACCTTCGAACCCTCCCCGGCGCGCCCACCGCCGCCTCGGCATCGAGCCCACGCGTGCCTGGTGGCGCTCACTCCTCCCGCGCCGCCGCCGTCTCGCCGGCGCGCAGCGCGCGCCGCTGCATGTCGTCCAGCAGCTCTGGGTCGATCTCCGCCGCCTTGCGGTACCACCGCGCCGATTCCGCCAGCGACAGGCCGGGATCATCACCGATGCCCGCATAACAGATCGCCAGTGTGTGTCGCATCTGCTCGCGCAGCGCCGCATTCGCCTGCTCGACCAGCGGCTCCAGTTCCGCCACCGCCTCCCGGTACGCCCCCTCGTTCACCAGCTCATCCACGATGCGGTTGTGCTCGCGCACCACGCGCTGATACTCGTAGACGTACCAGCCCAGAACCGCGGCCACCACGACCGCGAGACTGATCCCCGCAATCTGCAATTTCAATGCACGCGACACGATCACTCCTTTCGCAAACAGCCGCCCACGCGGCGGCGAACAGCGAGCCGCCATTCTACACCCTCCGCAGGATCAGCACCTTGTCCGGGTCGCCGTCGTCCAGCGTCACGGGCGCGTCGATCTGGTGGCGAAAGTCGAACGTGTCGACGTGCGCCAGCGCCGGCGTCGCGCGCAGC
Organism: Phycisphaeraceae bacterium; assembly: GCA_048621015.1. Taxonomy (GTDB): domain Bacteria; phylum Planctomycetota; class Phycisphaerae; order Phycisphaerales; family Phycisphaeraceae; genus JBMCXL01. The sequence goes on along the minus strand of JBMCXL010000194.1, from coordinate 3,458 downwards.
AGCCGCCGGAGCTGCGCGACGCTGTAGGTGCGAAACTGCCAGTGCGTCTCATATCGGCGGATGCGGTCGCGCTCGCGCACGACCAGGCGCGTGCGCAGCGCCTGGCGTCGGCTGCGCCGGTCGGCGGGCCATTCCTGCACGTTGCACGTCACGTGCGTGCCGCCGCGCTGCGCCGTCCAGCGCTCGCGTGTGCGCTGGGTGTCGTCGTAATCGCTCAGGTGCAGGCCCAGCGCGTAGACGCCGCCGGGATGCAGCGCTTCGGCGACGCAGTGCAGGTGCGCGCGGACGTCCGCTTCGCTTTGCAGGTACTTGAACGTGCTGAACAGGCAGTGCGCCAGGTGAAACCGTCGGCGATACCCGAAGTGCTCCAGCCGCGCGCGTTTCAAGTCGGCTTGCGCTTTTCGTCGGCGCAGCCGTCGCCGCGCGTATGCGAGCATCGGCTCGCTCAGATCGAACCCGCTCACCGCATGGCCGCGCCGCGCCAGCTCCGCCACCAGCCGCCCCGTGCCGCACGCCGGCTCCAGCACCGCGCCGCGCTGCCGGCCGACGTAGCGGCGCAGCAGCGCTTCGAGAAAGTCCGCTTCGTCGGCGGTGTCGGTGTCGTAGATGATGTCGTAGTAACGCGGCAGGCGATACCAGTCCATCGGCTCGTAATGCGGCATGGCGGCATGATCGGCAATTCGCCGGCGAAGGCAAACCACGCCACCGCGCCGCAAACCCAACCCGAATCCGGTTAACATGCCCCGGCCCCGAACGGACGTCGGGGCGACGGGATACGAGCATGTTCGACCACCTGCTCATCCAGACGATCGGCGTGATCATCGTCACCGCGGCCGCGGCGGTGTTGATCGCGCGGCAGGTGCAGATTCCCTCCATCGTCGCCTACCTGATCGCGGGGCTGCTGCTCGGTCCCGTGCTCGGCGTGCTGCCGGTCGGCCACGGCCACGGCCCGGAGTCGGAGGCGGGCGCGGTCGACATCGTCGCCGAGATCGGCATCATCCTGCTGCTGTTTCTCGTCGGACTGGAGCTGAGTTTCGACAAGGTGCGCGACGTGGGCAAGGTCGCTGTCGCCGCCGGCCTCGGACAGGTCATCTTTACCGCGATCGGCGGATTCATCATCGCCTGGCTGCTGGGGTTCGCCGTCATCGAGGCGGTGTTTCTCAGCATCGCGCTGACCTTCAGCAGCACGGTCGTGGTGGTGAAGGTGCTCGATCAGAAAGGCGAGCTGGACAGCCTCTACGGGCGCATCGCGGTCGGCATCTTTCTGGTGCAGGACATGGTGGTGATCATCATGCTCACGGTGCTCACCGGTCTGGGCACGGCCGAGGCGATGAACGTGCAGCGCGTCACCTGGGGCATCCTCCAGGCGTTCGGCGGTATGGCGCTGGTGCTGGGCGTGGCGGTGGTGGCCGGGCGGTACCTGCTGGCGCGGCCGTTCGGCTGGATCTCGCGCTCGCCCTGGGCGCTGAGCATCTGGAGCCTGTGCCTGTGCTTCGGTTTCGTGGCGCTGGCGCGCGGGCTCGGGCTGTCGCAGGAGATCGGCGCGTTTCTGGCCGGCCTGAGCCTGGCGCAGCTCGGGTGCAGCGCGGACCTGCGCCGGCGTGTGCATCCGCTGATGAACTTCTTCGTGGCGATCTTCTTCGTCACGCTCGGCGCGCAGATGCAGCTCGGCGAGGCGGTCGATCAGTGGGTGCCCGGGCTGGTGCTGTCGCTGTTCGTGCTCATCGGCAACCCGTTCATCTTCATGTGGATCATCGCGCGCTTCGGCTACGGCGAGCGGACGTCGTTCATGACCAGCGTGACCGTGGCGCAGATCAGCGAGTTCTCGTTCGTCTTCGCGGCGCTGGGCCTGAGCGCCGGGTTGATCGACACGTCGATCCTGTCGCTGATCGCCCTGGTGGGGCTGGTGACGATCGTGGCGTCGGTCTACATGATCCTGTACAGCCAGTGGCTTTACGGAATCGTGCGGCGGTGGGGGCTGCTGCGCATGTTCGGCGCGCGGCCGGAGGAGCCGGCGGCCGAGGAGCACGGGCCGGGCCTGCGCGGGCACGTGATCGTGGTCGGCATGAACGCGCTCGGCCAGCGGCTGGCGCGGGCGCTGCACGAGCGCGGCGAGACGGTGCTGGCGATCGATACCGACCCGGCCAAGCTCGCGCCGTTGCCTTGCCGCACGATGCTCGGCAATGTCGACTACCAGGCGGTGCTGGACGACGCGGCGCTGTCGCGGGCCCGCCTGGCGGTGACGGCGTTGCAGATCGAGGACACGAATCGGCTGTTCGTGTACCGATGCAGGGAGCTTGGCGTGCCGGTGGCGGCGCATGGGTTCGATCGCTCGGTGCTGGCGGACTTGCGCGCGCTTCATCCGGCGTTCATGATCGACTCGAAGGCCGCGGCCGATGCACGCCTCGAGGCGCGCTTGCGCGAGGTGGGGGTGTTGAGTGGGTGAGGCGCGTGCGGCACGCGGGACGGGAGCGAGTCTGCGAGCGCAAGTCCGGATGCGGGCACCGTGGATCCGGACCCGTGGATCCGGACCTGCGCTCCCTGCGGTCGCTGCGGTCCGGCGTGGGGGGTAGTTGAGGGTTTGGGGGGCGACAGTGATGGAATGACGACGCCTTGATGACGCTTACGACCATTCTCGCGGCGGCGGCGCTGGCCCTGGGCCTGGCGCGGTGGCGTCGTCTGCCGTCGGTGCCGCTGCTGATCGTGGCGGGCATCGTGCTGGACGGGCTGGGCCTGCTGCCGGAGCGGGAGACGCTGACGAACATTCTGCTGCTTGGGCTGGCGTTCGTGGTGTTCTTCGTCGGCTCGGAGCTGGACCCGCGGCGCGTCGGCGGGCAGGCACGCGCGGCGATCGGCGTGGGGGTGGCGCAGTTCCTGCTGCTCGGGGCGATCGGCTTCGGCGTGATGCGCGCGGCGGGGTTCGACTGGTTGACGGCGCTTTACGTGGCGTTGGCGATTACGGCGAGCTCGACGTTGGTGGTGGTGACGGTGCTGCGTCAGCGCCAGGAGTTTTTCGAGCCGTTCGGTCGGCTGGTGGTGGGCGTGGTGCTGGTGCAGGACTTGTTGGTGGTGTTGCTGCTGCCGGTGCTGGCGCGCGTGGCGGGCGGGCCGATGGAGATGGTGGAGGGGGTGGCGGGGACGCTGGGGCTGGTGGCGTTGGCGGGGGTGTGCGTGCGGTGGGTGAGTCCGTGGCTGCTGGTGCGCATGAAGCTGGACGAGGAAAGTCTGTTGCTGGCGGTGCTGGCGATCCTGTTCGTGTTCATTGGTTTGGCGCACTGGCTGGCGCTGCCGGAGGTGACGGGGGCGTTTCTGGCGGGCGTGGCGCTGTCGGGGTTTCCGGTGCGCGGGCTGGTGCGCGGTCAGGTGACGTCGTTGGCGGATTTTTTCCTGGCGGTGTTTTTCGTGGCGCTGGGGGGGCTGGTGAGCTTTCCGGGGGCGAGGCAGATGGTGGTGGAGGG
>JBMCXL010000193.1:0-6259 GCA_048621015.1 Phycisphaeraceae bacterium | reverse complement strand
AAACCTCGAACTTGAAACTGCTTTCATGCGTCGCTTTCACTTCGATATCACCGATTCAACGAGCACCCAGGCCGCGGCGCTGGCGCAGCGCTATCCGGGCGAGCCTCTTCTCATCACTGCCGCGCAGCAGACCACCGGCCGCGGACGCACCGGCCGCCCCTGGCAATCGCCGCTCGGCGGCGCCTGGTTCACCGTCGTCTGGCCGACAACCGCCGCCCCCACAACCACCGCTATCGCGCCGCTTGTTACCGGGCTGGCCGTACTGGAAACAGTTTCACGTTTTCAAGAACAGTTCCGAAGCGAAAACTTGAAACTTGAAACCTGGAACTTGAAACTCAAATGGCCCAACGACATCCTGCTGCGTGATCACAAGCTCGCCGGGATTCTCTGCGAACAGCATCTCAAGCAAAGCGCAGCGCCGCACACGATTCTGCTCGGTGTAGGCATCAATGCCAATCTCGAGACGGCCGCCCTTGGTGAAAACCTTCGCCGACCAGCCATCGCTCTGCGGGAGGTCTGTGGCGCAATGGTGAATATTCAGGACTTGATCGAGACTTGCGCGACGGCGATCGCCGAGGCCATGCATCGGTTGGAGCGCGACGGTGTCGATGCGGCCACAATGCAGCGCATCAATGCTGCACTGGCGTGGCGCGGCCAGCAGGTGGCGCTGCGCCGTGGCGTGGAACAAATCGAAGGCATCCTGCACAGCGTTGACCATGCAGGGCGGGCACTGATCGGCGACGGCGCCTACGAAGCCGGTGAATTGGAGCCGATCGAGATCAACGCGGCAAACGACCGTCCATAGCGCTTACCGTTTAGAACGCTCGGCGGCGGCCTGCGCCTTGCTGTCCGCGTTCTCCACGGTCCACGGTCCGCGCCGCCAGCTTCCCATCGGCGGCGCCTCTCGGCGCCGCGCATACCAGATGATCCACACGCCCAGCGCCAGCAACAGCAGGCTCAACCACTGGCCGCGCGTGACACCGAGCCACTGAAACTCGTTGTCGAGCAGGTGCACGTCCGGCCGGCGCCAGAACTCGTTGACGATGCGCATGATCGCGTAACTGACAGCGAACGCGCCCGCGATGATGCCCGGCTTGCGCGGCTTACGCCACAACCACAGCAGCACCGCGAACACGATCAACCCTTCCATCGCCGCCGCATACAACTGTGACGGATGGCGTGCCACCAGCAGCGGCTCCAGCGCGGCGATCACCTGCGCGTTGCCCTGCTGCACCTGCTCGACCAGCGCGCCGGGATGGCCCCACCGTTGCAGCAGCGGCGCGATCTGCTGCCACTTGTCCGGCGCTGTCTCCGGCCAACTGTAGATCTCCTGTGGAAACTTCACCGCCCACGGCAGCCGGCGCGGCGCGGCGCGGCCGATCAGTTCGCCGTTGATGAAGTTCGCGATGCGTCCGAAGAACAGGCCCAACGGCGCGCCGAAGGCGAACAGGTCGAACACGAAGAAGCGGTCCTGGCCGTGGCGGTAGGCGAACCACAACGCGGCGACGAGGCCACCGATCATGCCGCCGTGCGACGCCATCCCGCCATCCCAGATCGCCAACGGGCTCCACCACGGCGGCGTCCAGAGCAGGTCCGGCCGATAGAACAGTACATAACCGAGCCGACCGCCGACGACGATGCCGACGGCCAGTGCCACGACCAGGTCGCCCACGCGATACGCTTCGAGCGACGATGCACCGACGCGCGCCACCCGGCGAAGCAGCAGGTAGCCGATGACAAAACCGACCAGGTAGGACAGGCCGTACCATCGGATGGGCCCGCCTTCCCACAACTCGATGGCGTAGGGGTCGATGTTGTGCAGCCAGGCGTCGAGGAGGAGCATCACGGAAATAGTTTGAGCAGCGAGCATGGTGGGACGGGGTCAGCGCGGTTTACTTGTTTCGCTTGCGGTTGGTGCTGCCTTTGCGCTTGGTGGTGCGCTTGGACTTGGACTGCGCGCCTTTCTGCTGCTTGATCTTCTGGGTTTTCTGATGCGCTTCGCGGGCGCCCTTGGGTTGGCGTCGCTTGTCGCTGGATTTCTTCTTTTTCTTTGGCTTCGCCTGCGTCTCGCCGTGCGCGCGGCGCTTGGTGTCGAGCGGCTCGATGATGGTCAAGTCCATCTGGCGCCGTGCGAGGTCGATGTTGGCGATGCGCACGAGGAAGCGGTCGCCGATGGTGATCGACTGGCCGGAGCGCTGCGCGACCAGGGCGCCGGTGTTGGGATTGAGCCGCCAGCGCTCCTGCTTGGAGCCGGGCAGTTCCTCGCTGCGCACCATGCCGTCGACGAGGTAGCGCTCGATCTCGATGTAAACCCCCGCATTGGTCACGCCGGTAACGGTGCCCTCGAAGTCCTCGCCGAGATGCTCGTTGAGCAGCTCCAGCACGAGGTACGTGCGCAGCTCGCGCTCGGCGGACTCGCTGTTGCGCTCGGTGTTGGAGCAGTGCCGGCCAAGCTCGTGGAGCCGGTCCTCGTCCGGCACGCGCTCGCTTTCCGTCATCTGCCGGGCGATCTGCTTCGACTTCCCGCGTCGGCCACCGTCCTGCTGGTCCGTCGCCTCGACATACGCATCCAGGCCGCGGTGCACGATCAGGTCCGGGTAGCGCCGGATCGGGCTGGTAAAGTGCGTGTAGTGCTCGCTGGCCAGGGCGAAGTGGCCGATGGGTGTGGGGGAATACTCTGCCTTGCTCAGCGTCTTGAGCACCGCCAGATGCACCGCATGTTGCGCCGGCTTGCCGCGCACCTGCTCAAGAAGTTGCTGCAATTCCTTGCGACTGGGCTTCTGCGGGATATTGAACCCCGCCACACGCGCGAACGACCGCAGCGCGCTCACGTCGTACTGGTCCGGGTCCGGGTGTACGCGCCGCACCATCGGCACGCGCAGCGCATCGAACAACCGCGCCGCCGCCTCGTTCGCCTCGACCATGAACATCTCGATGATCGTGTGCGTGAAGGCGTCGTCCTCCTTCTGCGCGTCCACGACGCGGCCGGCGTCGTCGAAGACCAGCTCCACCTCCGGCAGGTCGAGACGGATCATGCCCTGTTTCATGCGGCGCTCGAAAATCGTGCGCGCCAGCTCATCCATGCGCTTGAGCTTGCGGGCGAGCTGCTTGGGGTAATTCGCCTCGGCCGCCGCGTGCTTGCGCGCGGCGCGCAGGTCGCCGTCGATCAGGGCCTGCGCCTCGAGATAGGTCAGGCGTTTGGCCGAGCGAATGACCGAGCGGGCGAAACGGGCGTCGAGCGGCTTGCCTTGCTCGTCGTAGTAGATGAAGCACGACTTGGCGAAGCGGTTGACGCCTTCCTGAAGCGAGCAGACACCGTTGGATAGCAACTCGGGCAACATCGGCAACACGCGGCGCGGCAGGTAGGTGCTGTTGCCGCGCTCGTAAGCCTCGGCATCCAAGGGGGAGCCGGGCGCGACGAAGTGGGCGACGTCGGCGATGTGCACGCCGAGCTCCCATGCGGCGTCTTTTGGTGGAGGCGCTGCGGGCTGCCATCCGTCGGCTTTGTCCTCGCCGTCGTCGAGGCGGCGGATGCTGATCGCGTCGTCGAAGTCGCGCGCGTCGGGCGGGTCGATCGTGCAGATGAACAGTTCCGTCAGATCGGTGCGATCCTCGGGGACGTGCTCGTCATCGAAGCTGCGCGCCGCCTGGCGCGCCTCATCGAGCACCGCCTTGCTGAACTTCTCCTCGAGTCCGTAGGCGCGTATCACCGAGAGCGTTTCCACATCCGGCTCGCCCGCCTCGCCGAGCACCTCGGTGATGACGCCCTCGGGCAGCTCGCCGGGCTTGTCGGGGAAATCCACCAGCTCGACGACGACCTTGTCGCCCACGCGCGCATTCTTGGCGTGCGGGTCGCGGATGACGACCGGGTCGTGCAGCACGCGGCCGTCCACCTGCACGTAGTGCTGTTTGCCGCGCGTGAACAGCTCGCCGACGTAATGCTTGTCGGCGCGCTGGAGGACCTCGACGATGCGGCCGGTGTAGGGGCTCTTGCCTTCGCCCGCGCGGCGGCGCTCGTGGCGCACTTTGGCGCGCACGCGGTCACCGGTCATCGCGTCCATCGTTTCGCCCGGGGGGACGAACAGGTCGCCGTGCTGGACCAAATCGTCAGGCACGAGAAAGCCGAACCCGCGCTCGTGCTTGCGGAAGATACCGGTCATCTCCGGCCCGGGCGGGGGCAGGACGATCGTGTCCTCGGTGTCGAGCACGACCTGCCCCTCGTCCAGCAGCTCCGTCACCGCCTGCCGAAACACCTCGTACTGCTCGTCGGGGATGTTCAGATCCTCGGCAAGCTGCTGGATGGTGCGCGGCTCGTAGCGGCGCTGGGCGAGGTGGGCGAGGATGCGTCGGGAGTAGCGTTGTTCAGACATAAGGGAAGATCAGCGGAACGTGGTATGCGGGCGAAGCGCGTGTCAGGCGAGGCGGACGCGGGCGTTCTCGGCCGCACGCCCCACCACGTTCGAGATTCTACACCCCAGATCGATGGCTTTCCGAAACCCCCGGCGTTCGGGCCGCTTTGTCCTGGTCCCGCCCGCCCGACTATCCTATCCAGAGGTATCGACCGATCCGCAGACCGCCCCACAACAACGAGGCTTCACCCATGGCCAGCACCGACCAGATCCTCCAGAAAGCGCGCGAGCTCGGGGAACTCATCAGCAAGCACGAATCGGCGAAGAAGCTCGAAGACGTGCTCAAACGCCTCGAGCAGGACAGCGACGCCCAGCGCGTCCTCAACGACTACAACCGCCACCTCCAGGCCCTCAGCGAAAAGCAGCAGCAGGGCCAGCCCATCGAGGTCGAGGACAAGCACAAGCTCGAGCAGCTTCAGAAACAGGTCGTGACCAACAAGGTGCTGCGCGACTTCCAGTCGGCCCAGATGGATTACGTCGACCTGATGCGCCGCGTGGACGAGGCGATGGGCGGCCAGACACCCGGCGCTGCGGGCGGCGGCGCGGAAGCCGCGGCCGCGTCACCGCTGGTCAATCCCGATCTTTCCAACCTGACCGGCCAAGGGTGACGGCCGATTCGCGCCCAAACCCTCTCCCGCCGGGAGAGGGTGCCGAGCAGGAAGCGCGCATTCGCGTGAGAACGTCCAACGAGGCGGGTGAGGGGATCAGCAGCCACCTTGTGTCACCTGCGCGAGGTGGCAGTCATTGGTTGCAGCCAGTTCCCTCACCCCAGCCCTCTCCCGCTGGGAGAGGGAGGACGCGCCGGCTGCGCCGACGCCAGAATCAATCGGCAATTGGCACTCGGCAATAACTCATCCCAACTCGATGCGCGGATCGAACCACGCATACGCCACGTCGACGATGAGGTTGAACAGCACCAGGATCGTGGAGTAGGTCAGCACGACGCCGAGGATCAGGAACTGGTCCTTGTTGAGCACCGCCTGGACGAAGTGCTCGCCGAGGCCGGGCACGTTGAAGACCTGCTCCACCACGAACGAGCCGGTGAGCACGCTCGCGGACGCGGGACCGAGGAACGAGAGCACCGGCAGGTACGCGACTTTCAGCGCGTGGCCGAACAGCGCCCGGCGGTAAGACAGCCCCTTGGCGCGGGCGGTGCGGATGAAGTCGCTGGACATCGTGTCCGCCAGGCCCAGGCGCACGAGGCGCGCGATGTAGGCCGCGGGCATCACCCCGAGCGTCACCGCCGGCAGGATCAGGTGCTCCACGCCGCCCCACCCACCAACCGGCAGCAGCGGCAGCAGCCCCGCGAACAGCACCAGCAGCAGCGAGCCGGTCACGAAGTTCGGCAGACTCACCCCCACCAGCGCCACCGCCAGGCTCGCCAGGTCCAGCGATGAGCCCGGCCGCAGCGCGCCGACCACCCCTGCCACCGTTCCCAGAAACAACGCCACCGCCAGCGCCGCTACGCCGAGCAGCGCCGAGACGGGCAGACTGCGCGCCAGAATCCCCGTCACGCGCTCGTTGGCGTACACCAGCGACGGGCCCATGTCGCCTTCGGTAAAAAGGTTCGTCAGGTAACTGCTCGCGAACGCCCACGGGCTGTGCAGGTTGTACTGCCGCTGCATCGCCTCGGCGACCGCCGGCGACGGACGCGGTCCGTCGGTGCGCTGCAGCGGATTGCCCGGAATCACCCACGCCAGCACGAACGTCGCGGTGAAGATCACCGCGAGGATCAACGGAAGCTGCAACAGACGTCGGAGAATGAGCAGGGTCATGACGGATGGCGATTGCGGTCAGGGATTGGGGGTTGGTGTTCCACACCGCTTGCGGTTTCGCGCAGCGTCTGAACC
>JBMCXL010000192.1:0-6260 GCA_048621015.1 Phycisphaeraceae bacterium | reverse complement strand
GGTAAAGGCGCGCCACTGCGCCATACAGCACAATCTACTGCGTCAGTGTGAAGTCGGCATCGGCCTGCGCGGGATGGACGGGTGGGAAGACCACGGTGAACTCGGCCCCACGACCGAGCAGAATGTTGTCACCGGCAATGCGCTGTTCGGCTGCGCCACACCAATTCAACGCGGGGATGAGATTGCGGAGAATGTGATTCAAGGCAACCATGTGATCGAATCCGAAGCGCCCCCTGATACCGCACGGGAAACCACACAGGAATAGGGGGGTGTCACGTAAATGCTCTGCGCTGTTTCCACAAGTTGTGCTTCATCATGCTTGAGAGTCCTCTCCGCCCCACGATTCCACTCCAGCGCTGTCGCGTTACACCGTTGGCCTCCCGATACCATCATTGCATACACGCCTACCATGGTGTCGACGCGTGGAGCCGCACGGGGGATTACCTGCTCTACATCGGATTTGATGATGAGCAGTGCTGCGACATCGTGATGCGCGATCTTGACAATGCCGAAGAGACATCGCTGGCGCACACGACGATATTTGACTACCACACCGCCGCGCATCACCGCTGGGTGCTTGGCGACAGCGCCGTGCTGTTTTACACGGCCGTCGACGACAAGCGGTGTCCTGCGCTGGTTGAAGTCGCTCGGCCCGGTCGCCCCGAGCCGTTGACCGACCTCGCTGGTCTGAGCGTGCGTCACGTGATGCCCGGTGGAGAAACTGCATACGGGAGCCGAAGGCTCGATGGGCGCGACACCGTGCAGCGCATCAGCCTTCGGGCCGGCACCACGGAAACGCTGCTCACGATCGACCATGTGCTCGATGCGTTCCCTGATGATTTTCCGGGGCGGGATCTAGGGTGGCACTTCAGCCATCCGGTCCCCAACGCCGATGAGTCGATGCTGTTCGTCAAGTTCCAGCGCCCGCGGCCCTGGGATCACAGTGGGCCGGTCGGTGCGATCAACTGGGGCGGCTTCCTCGTCCTCGACCTGCACAACGGCGCGCTGCGCAACTTCGGCTGCCGGATCTCCGGTCATCCCTTCTGGATGAACGACAATCGCACCATCCTGAACATCAAGAACCCGCTTGACGGCTCGGACAACCGCTGGCTCGTACTCGTCGATGCGCTCACCGGCGAAAACATCCGCCTGGTCGATCAACCCATAGAGGGCCCCGGCCACCCGTCGCAATCCCCCACTGGCGAACTCGTCGTCACCGACGCATTCACCTTCGACGGCCAACACAGCCCAATTTACTTGATCGACCTCCGCTCAGGGACATCGCGCGAGATCGTTCGCTTGCAGCATCGGTTCAATCCCAAGGGCGACGGCTACAATCCCCATCACATTGAGCGAGGTCAACCGCATCCGATTTGGTCGCCCGACGGTCAACAGATTCTGGTGAACTGCAATCACAAGAGCGAGCGCATGCAATTGCTCATTCTCGATCACTTCTATTCGTGATGTGAATTGATGGTCCGTGCGCGTCGTAATACACGACAGGCGTGCTCCCTGTGCCGCGCGTTCAGTGGATGGTGAATTCAGGCCGTTTCGAGTCACTATCACCGCCACCCGCGCGACTCCTCCCCTACGGATCACGGCGCGGCGTCCAGAACGCGAAACACCGCTTCGATCGAGTCCTGCTCGGTCACGACACTGCTTCGCTGTTGAATGCGCGCCAAGTCCAGCGGCGTGCTGCCGTGCCGGTTCTCGAGATCGGCCGGCGCATCATGGTCGAGCAGCAGCTTCACCATCGCCGCATGAGACCGATGTGCGGCCACATGCAACGGTGTCCATCCCGCCCGGCTCCGCGCCGCCACGTCCGCGCCGCGCGCGATCAGCAGCTTCGCGACCCATTGACGATCGTGCCGCGCCGCCAGATGCAGCGGTGTCAGACCATGCGCGTCCGCCGCCTGGATCGCCGCCTCGTTCACCACCAGCAGCGACACCACCGACGACTGGCCAGCCCAAACCGCCCGATGCAACGGCGTCCGCTCGTCTCCGTCGCGCGCGTTCACGTCGGCGCCGTGGGCCAGCAGCGTCTGCGCCACGGACAGATGCCCTTCTTCCGCCGCCAGATACAGCGCACTCGCGCCGTCATCGTCTTCGGCATTCACCGCGGCGCCCGCGCCGATCAGTGCCTGCACCGCCGCGAGTTGCCCGTTCGCCGCGGCCACCTGCAACGGCGTGCGATGGCGCGCCTGGTTGCTGGCCTCGACGTCCACCTCGGCATCGTGCGCGAGCAGGCGCTCGATCGCCGACACTTCGCCCGTCTCTGCCGCTTGGTGCAACGGATAACCCCCGGCGCTGCGTTTGTGCTGGTTTACGTCGGCACCGTGCTCGATCAGCAAAGTGATCAGCGCAGCGTGACCGGCAGCGGCGGCGGCGTTCAAGGGTGTGCCGTTCGTGTGTGGACCGCTCGCGTCAATGTCGGCGCCCGCATCGAGAAGCTGCTCTGCAATGGCAATCTGGCCGCCGTGCGCGGCGCGGTGCAACGCGGTGCCGTAGCGATACGACTGAGCGACGTCGGCTTCGTGCGCGAGCAGCAGTTCGACCACGCCCACATGGCCGGCGTCCGCCGCGCGGTGCAGCGCGGTCATGTTGTATCCGTCCTTCGCATCGACGGCCACACCATGCGCCAGCAGTCGCTCCGCGACCGCCACGCGCCCGAAGCTGGCGGCCAGATGGAGCGGCGTGAGGCGATAAGCCGCTTGGCGGTTCGCGTCCGCGCCGTGCTTCAGCAGCAGCGCGACCACCTCATCGTGCCCCGCCTCCGCCGCCTGGTGCAGCGGCGTGCGCTGATGGCCGATCCGTTCGCGCGAGCCCGCGCTGACGTCGGCGCCGCGGTCGAGCAGCAGTGCGACCACGTCTGCATGACCGTGCGCCGCAGCCCGGTGCAGTGCTGTGCGGTGGTAGCGGCCTTGCGCGTTTACCTCCGCGCCGTCCGCAAGCAACTGCCTCACTACCTCGAGCTCACCGGTCGCGGCGGCCTTGACAATCGGCGGGTCTTCCCATGTGTAAGCCCCGGCCGGGGAAGCGAGCCCGAAGGTCATCATGAGCAGCGACGCAAACGTCGCGTTCAACAGAATGTGTCGTTGTGGATATGCCATCATCGTGTGATTCCAAGTTTCTGCGTGACTGTCCGAAACCACGTCTTTTCAACCCTGACGAGAAGCCCCCCGCGCCGACGACTGCTTCGCGCCTACTCCTTCGGCTGAGCCACCAGCACCAGCACGCCCCCGCCCGGCAGCGCCTCGCGCCGCTCCACGCGCGGGCCGATCACCTCGACCTGCTCGTAATGCGGTTCAACATCGGGCGGATCCCCCGCGGGTGCGAGGCGATACAGCGCCATCGATCCGTCGGTTGCCAGTCCATACTCCGCCGGGTCGAATGTGTAACTGAACGTCACGTCCTTCGATAGCCAGCCGTTGGCGAACACCAGCGCCACCGACCCGTCCGGCGCGCGCCACACGGCCGAGGGCACGTAAAGATCCGCAAAGTGCGGCGGCGTCGCGGCGGGATCCACGTCAGTGAGTTCGAGGGGACGTAGCATGCGCCCTAGGTTCAGCCACGGCCGCGCCACATACTTGTGCCATGTCAGTCGGCGGTAGTATTCCACCGCTTCCGGAATCACCTGGCGCTCGCTCTCCGGAAACGTGCGCGTGAGAAACTCGGCGCCGCCGAATCGGCCGATGAGCGACCCCCACGCGAAGTGCTTGGCCGGCGTGAGCGCCTCGTGCGGGTCGTCGGTCACGGGCCACATGCTCGTGTGGATGCGCTTGTTGCCCGCCGGCCGCAGATAGTCGTACCACAGCGCGTTCTTTACGGGCGTGTGACCGGCAAACTCCGCGAAGCCGTCCTGCACCGAACCAAACATCCCGCCGCCGGGCCCTTCCGTGACCAGTGCGAAGTCCGGGTTGTGTGCGCGGCCGACCTCGCGCATGCGCCGCAGCACCTCGCGCTTGCCCTCGAAATAAAAATTACCGGTGCCGACCGGATGGCCGTGGTTTTCGGCGAAGCAGATGAAAGGTGGTCGCAGGCCGCCGCCGAGATCGAAGTAAGTGCCGTCCACGGCCGCGTCGCCCATCATCTGCCGCACCACCTCGGCCATCTTGTCCTGGTAAAGCGTCGTGGCGTGACACATGATTCCCGCGCTGCGCCGGTGGTGCATCCACGCCTGCTCGCCCGCGTGCTTCACCGCAGCATCCTGCGCGTCCCACGCACGCCAGCTCTCGGAGTTGTAGTCCCACCAGTTCGCCAGCAGGTAGAAAATCACACGGACGTCGCGATCCTGAAGTGTCTGCACCGCTTCGTCGAAGCTCTCCGCCGAACGCGGGATGTCCGGCACGCGCGCCTTGCCGGGTGAAGGATGGCCGCGCTTCATCGCTTCATTGCGCCAGCGCAACGGCTTGTCGCCATAACCCCAGTAGCCCCACAGCAGCGCCGGCGGTTCGCCAAGCTTCTCATGCTGATCCATCACCGAATCGATCGGCACGCCCGAGCGCCGGTAAGCGACGACCGCGCGCTTCAGCCACGCCGGCACGTCCGAATTGGCGTGCAGCGGCTGGTCGGGAAACCACGCCTGCTCGAGCATGTAGCGCTCGCGATAGACCTGCACGCCGTCGTACCAGTTGCCGGCGAATGTGCCCATCGCCATCTCGAACGGCAGCGTGTAGCCCGTTCCCGGTTGGCCCGCACCCGGCACCATGTTGATGAAGCTCAAGAGCAGACCGCGCGACCCGGCGGGCAAACGTTGCACCTTGCGCGGCGTGCCGACCGGATCATGCGCGCCGATGTACAAGCCCGACCCGCCTTGCGTGTAGACGTGAAACGGCATGGTGCGAAACGTTGCCGTGCGCAGTCCCGCCGTGCGGGGGTTGGGCAGCCGCGCGCCCTGCTTGAACAACGCCAGCAGAAAGTCCATCGCCTCGCTTCGGTGGTCCGGCCCCACGCCCCGCACGACCGGATACGCCAGCTCCCACAAGCCGAGCCGATCGCTTCGCGGCTGCACCGTCACGTCCCACCACGCCAGTCCGTCGCCCGGGCGCAGCGCCACGCTCATGCGCGCCTCGACGCCGCCGGCCTCGGGCGCCAACTCCGACCATCGCATCGTCAGCCGCGCGCCGCCGTCATTCAGTCGCTCGATCTCGTGGCGCGCCTGACCGTCCGCCGCGCTGAGGCGCAGCCAGCCGTCCTGTTCGTGATCGCGGAACCAGGCGTGCCACAGACGGCGCGGCACCTCGGTCGGCATGAGAAACGCATGCCCATGCCGGAAAAGCCCCGCCAGCGCGAGCCGATCGTCGACCTGCTCGAACAGCAGGCCGGTCTGCTCGTTGGCGAGCGCGACGAAGCGATCGGTGGTGTGCACCGCGACACCGTCCGTCTCCGTTTGCGTATCGAGCAGCGCTTCGGCCTCCGTGATCAGTGCTTCGGCCAGCGCCAGGTCGCGCAGCGCGGCGATTCGTTGTTGAGCGGCGCCCAGCAGCATCTCGATCAGCGCGCCTGTGGCCGTGGGCGCCTCGTCGCGGCGCGATTCAATCTGCTCACGCGTGCTTTCGACCCGCGCACCCAGCGTCGACACCTGCGCCGCGGTGTGGACACCGTCCGCCAGCGCGATCTGGCGATCTGCCTCGTCCGCGCCGCCGAGGTACAGCACGTTGGCCAGCTCCACGCGCTCGCCGAGCCATTCGTCGATGAAGTTCGTCGTGCGCACGTAGATGCCGCGCTCGTCTGAATAGGTGTAGCTGTTGGAGACCGGGCTGATGATGGCGCAGGCGATGTCCGAGCCAGTCAGCAGCGCCCCGGCCTCGGAGCGCCCGGCGCCGGGATAATCTGCTGCGCCCCTCATCAACCGCCCGTCATCCGCTGCCGGATACAAGCGCTGCGTCTGTTTGAATGGCGTGTCGCCGGTGAACTCGAACCCGAAAAGCTGAAGGTTGTGATACTGCCGGCTCGCCTTTTGCTCGGGAATGGTGGCTTCGGCGCGCACCAGCGGCGAGTCCGCTCGGTATTCGTACCGATACACCGCACGCGGTCCCGCTTCGCGCGGCTGGTTGCCGGCGACGAAGCGCGTGTGCACCTCGATCACCGCGCCGAGCCCGCCATCGCCGCCGCGCACGATCACGCGCGGCTCGCCATCCTGTCGCAGCACGTGATCGCGAAACCCATCGGCCATACGCACGTCCACGCGCCGGTCCGACTCCCGAAACGTCGCGCCGACAATGCTTCCGCCCCGGCCCAGATCGTGCTCGATTTCATAG
>JBMCXL010000191.1:0-6273 GCA_048621015.1 Phycisphaeraceae bacterium | reverse complement strand
CCTTGCCAGCGAACCAGCGTATTTTACGCTCTTTTGGTTCGCTCGCAAGGCCGGTATAAGCGGAGAGGGGGGGATTCGAACCCCCGGTGCCCACAAGGGGCACACGGCATTTCCAGTGCCGCACCTTCAGCCACTCGGTCACCTCTCCAATCCCGTCAAATACGGGGGTTTTGCATCGCGACGGTTCCGGCACGGGGGAGCGCTGCACCTGTTCCTGCACTGGGGACGTTCCCATCCCAACCGGAGGCCGCCGCAATGAGCAAGAATGGTAAGCGAACCCGCAAGTCCAAGGCAACCGCACGATGCCGGAAGCTGTCACCCGAGGCGGCGGGGCTGCGGCCCCGTCCGGAATTTCCGCTGTCGCCACTGTCGCCACACCTGCGGAGCGGGCGGTGCTACAAGACGCACCAGGGCGTCCGCCACTACTTCGGCAAGCTCGACGCCCCCGACGCCGCATCCCGACGCCAGGAGCGGGAGTGGCCCAGATCATCGCCGACAGGAAACCGCGGCCGGGGACCCCGAGCAGCAGGACATTATGCGCGATCACCTTCACAGTCCATCATAAGCTGAAGCGCACGCATCGCCACGTCTCAACAGTTCCTCGATCGGCTCGGCCCAGGTCTCAACGGCCGCAGCGCGCCGAGCCTGGTCAAACGCGTCGACGGCAAGCCCTTCACGGTCACCCACCATGCCAGCGATCCCGACGCCGCCTTTGGCTCACTGTGCGAGCGCCGCGTCGCGGCACACGCTTGCGGCGAGAAGATGCTGCTGCCCGTGCTCAACTCGCCGCGCATGGGCGTGTGCGGCTATGGCGTGATCCATACAAATCTGTACGGAAGGGCCATCCCCCCATATAGTTGAAAGTTCAAGTCGGTCGGCACGGGACCGGCCGAGTGGCAACTGGAATGTCCGATCGTGGTGCAACCATGTCGTTTTGGCCAAGGGAGGCATCCTCGCGGGGCTGAGCTTCTGTTCACGCCTCGGCTTCGGGCACCGGGTGGAGTGGACGCCGGCTGGAAATGGGGTGTCATGCAACTCAACCCATCCATGACGTCCGTGAGACTGTGGCCTGCGCTGCTGCACGTGTTGCTGGCGGCGCCGGTGGCGTGGGGGCAGGCGGGGGAGCCGGCGTCCGGGCGGTTGGCGCTGTTGCCGTTGCCGGCGGAGTTGGATCCCACCGAGCGCACCGAGCGCGCCGCGCTGGAGCCCGCTGAGCGTCGCGATCCGTTCAATCTCTATGTGGGGGTTGATTTTGTCTCGATGTACGTGTCGCGTGGGCAGGTGTTTTCGAGCAAGTTCTCTGTTCAGCCGTGGTTCGAGATGGACGTTCCATTGGCCGGCGGCGAGCCGGTCGGTGGATGGGGCACGCTCAGCGCGTTCGCCGGCAACTGGAACAGCTTTCAGGAAGGCGATCCCGGCCTGGGGCAGTCACGAAGCGGCGGCGGGCTCATGGACAACTGGTTCGAGGCCGACATCTACGGCGGATTCCGCGCCACGTTCCTCGACCACTTCGGCAGCTCGTTGCGGTTCAACTACTACACTTCGCCTTCGGACTCGTTCAGCGACATCAACGAACTGGACTGGCGGTTGAGCTACGACGACACGCACTGGTGGGCGGACGGTGACAATGATGCGAACTTTCAGCTCAATCCTTCCCTGCGCATCGCCAAGGAAGTGAACGACCGCGGGGGGCCGGACGGTTGGTACTTTCAGCCCGCGCTGCGGCCAAGCTTCGACCTGACCGCGCTCCCCGGCGACCTGCGCATGGAGATACCACTGATCCTCGGCTTCGGCGCCGACGGCCAGTACCGCGGCGCGGGCGGCGAGGAGATTCACTTCGGCTTTTTCCAGACCGGCGTCGGGATCGGCGGGCCGCTGGAGGTGCTCGGCGAAAACGAAGGCAGCCTGCGCTGGTCCGTCGCGGTGGACGTGATCTATGTCAGCGATCGCGCGATCAACTTCCGGGGAGACAGGATCAATACCGTCGGCAAAATGGGCATCAGCTACAGCTACTGATCGCCGCAATCGCAGTCGATCGCGGTGATCCTTCGCCCGATCGTCTGCTCCGGTTTTCATCCCCGAGGAGTTGGCATGAAAGTGAATCCCTACGTCTTCTGGCCGGCGAGCGTGCTGATCGCGCTGTTTCTGCTCGCCGGCGCCCTGTCGGGCATCCTCGGCGAGGAAGGCGGGCCCATGGCGGTGGCGCTGAACGCGCTGCAGAACGTGATCGTGGAGAACTTCGGCTGGTTCTACATCGTGGCGGTGGCGGGGTTCCTGCTGTTCGTGGTGTGGCTGATGTTCAGCCGGTACGGCACGGTGAAGCTGGGCAAGGACCACGACGAGCCGGAGTTCAGCTATTTCACGTGGTTCGCAATGCTGTTCAGCGCGGGCATGGGCATCGGCCTGGTGTTCTGGGGCGTGGCCGAGCCGTTGATGCATTTCGCGGACCCGCCGATCGGTGAGGCGCGCAGCAACGAGGCGGCGCGCGGGGCGATCAACATCACCTTCTTCCACTGGGGCCTGCATGCCTGGGCGATCTACATCGTCGTCGGCCTGTCGCTGTCGTATTTCGCATACCGCCACGACCTGCCGCTGACCATCCGATCCACGCTCTACCCGCTGCTCGGCCGGCACGTGCACGGCGCAGTCGGCAACGTCGTGGACATCCTCGCGGTGTTCGGCACGCTCTTCGGCCTGTCCACGTCGCTGGGGCTGGGCGTGATGCAGATCAACGCGGGGCTGGACCACCTCGGCGTGCTGAGCGTCAGCGCGCTGAACCAGGTCAGCCTGATCATCGTGATCACCGCGGCGGCGACGCTGTCGGTGGTCAGCGGCGTGGGCAAGGGGATCCGCCGGCTGAGCGAGTTGAACATGGCGCTGGCCACGCTCCTGCTGCTGTTCATCTTCCTTGCCGGCCCGACGGTCTTCCTGCTGAGCACGTTCGTACAGAGCCTGGGCAACTACGCCTCGTCGGTCGTGCAGATGACCTTCCGCACCGACGCGTTCATCGGCATGGACTGGCAGAAGAGCTGGACGATGTTCTATTGGGGCTGGTGGATCAGTTGGTCGCCGTTCGTGGGCATGTTCATCGCGCGCGTGTCGCGCGGGCGCACGATCCGCGAGTTCATTGGTGGCGTGCTGCTGGTGCCGACGCTGCTGACCTTCTTCTGGATGGTCGTGTTCGGCGGGACGGCGATCTACCTGGATCGGTTGGGCGAGGGCGCGATGTCCGCCGCGGTGCTGGCGCCCGGCGGCGTGCCGACCGCCGTGTTCGAGATGCTCAGCCGGTTGCCCCTGGCCGCCGTCGCCACGGTCCTGGTCGTGCTGGTCGTGGCAATCTTTTTCGTGACCAGCTCCGACTCCGGCTCGCTGGTGATCGACATCCTCACCGCCGGCGGCAACACGGAATCGCCGAGGTGGCAGAAGGTCTTCTGGGCATCGATGGAGGGCGCGGTCGCCGCCATCCTGCTGATCACCGGCGGCCTCGCGGCGCTGCAGACCGCCGCGATCGCCACGGCACTGCCGTTCTGCGCGATCATGGTGCTCATCTGCGTCGCGCTGTTCAAGGGTCTGCGCGCCGAGCGCACCACGCACGACCCGATCGCCGAGATCTGGGGCGCGCTGCGCCGCCTGCCCGCTCAGACGCGCCAGACAGTCTTCGGCGTCCCCGCCGCCGGCGCGACCCGCGCCGGGATGTACACCGGCACGGCGGCGGAGAATCCGCTCGCTGGCCTCTCCGCCGCGGCGCAGGACTGGAAGCAGCGCCTGCGCCGCGTCGCCCACGTGCACCAACCGTACTACCAGCGCCGCGTCGATGACGACACCGAGGCGCGCGAGCAACTGACGCGCTTCATGAACGAGACGGTCCTGCCCGCCTTCGAGCAGATCAAGGCGGAGCTGGAGCAGGTGGAGCGCACCGTGACCATCGACCAAGACTCGGCGCAGATGGTCGCGCAGCTCACCGTCTCCTATGCCGGCGAGGAAGAGTTCAGCTACGCGATTCGCGGCCATCAGCGCGAGCGGATGGTGTTCGCCTACCCCGAGTTCGACACGCACCACGCCAGCCGCCTGCCGCGCGCCGAAACCGTGCTGCGCAGCGGCCGCCGCGCCGAGCACGACGTCGCCGACTTTACCCGCCAGCGCATCATTGACGACTTCATCGAAGCCTACGCGAAATGGACGGGCTGGTGATCGCTCGGGCCGGTCGCCGGCCGCGCCGCCTTCTTAAAGCTTGTTTCACGCCTCTCAACCCCCCTCCCTTGAGGGAGGGGCAGGGGGAGGGTGAGGCGCTGGTCTACCTTGCGTCGTCGTCGCGCGAATGTGGGATACATGGTTGCAGGACGCCCGACCCTCCACTCTCTACCGCGACATTCGCCGGCCACACCCACGGACACCGACAACGCCGAGGACGGCCTCGCATCTTCAGCCACTCGGCCACCTCGCCGGGGAAGTGCGGTGGTCGTGTGACTGTCATATCCTGTTGGTCGGAGGCGGCTTGTAAAGCGAAGCGGCGAAGGTGTGATTCGTGCGGTGTGATGGGGGAGAGCGAGGAACCGGATGCAGCGAGACGAGCAGGGGAGACGGCAGGTGGATCAAGACCGGCAGGAGCACGGTGCGAATCGTGGTCGGCGCGGCCGGCGCGGTGGTGGGGGAGCGACGGCGTTGTGCGGGTTGCTGGTGGTGGACAAGCCGATGGGGCTGAGCTCGATGGACGTGGTGCGGCGCGTGCGGCGTGCGGCGGGGGGTGTGAAGACGGGGCATGCCGGGACGCTCGATCCGTTGGCGACGGGGGTGGTGATCTGTTGCCTGGGACGGGCGACGAAGGTGGTGGAGCGGTTGATGGGGCTGGCGAAACGGTATGAGACGGTGGTGGATCTTTCGGCGTTCACGAGCACGGACGATGCGGAAGGGGAGCGGGAGGTGGTGGAAGTAGCGCAGGTGCCGGGGCGCGGGGCGGTGGAGGCGGTGTGTGCGCGGTTTGTGGGGGAGATTGAGCAGGTGCCGCCGGCGCATTCGGCGGTGAAGGTGGAAGGACGGCGCGCGTACAAGGCGGCGCGGCGCGGCGAGGCGCTGGAGTTGAAGGCGCGCGTGGTGCGCGTGGATGCGATCGAGGTGGTGGATTACCAGTGGCCGCGGTTGACGCTGCGCGTGGATTGCGGGCGGGGGACGTACATTCGCAGCCTGGGGCGCGACATCGGCCGGGCGCTGGGCACGGGCGGTTACCTGGCGTCGCTGCGGCGCACGGCGGTGGGGCCTTACACGGTGGAGCGCGCGGTGTCGATCGAGCGGTGCGCGTCGACGATTGGGGAAGGGGATTTGTTGCCGATGCCGGATTGAAAGATCACGTCAAGGCGTGGTTACGGCACATCGTCAGGGGCAGCGCGGTGTTCGGCGAAGCGCATGAGGAGCAGGCCCAGCTCGAAGAGGGCGTAGAGGGGCATCGCCAGGACGATCATGCTGAGGATGTCGGCGGGCGTGACGAGGGCGCTGAGCGCGAGGCAGCCGAACAGGGCGTATTTGCGCGCTTTGGCGACGCGCTCGGGATCGAACAGGCCCGTCCAGCCGAGGATGAGCATGACCACCGGCACCTGGAACGCGACGACCACGCCGAGCATCATGAACGCGGCGAAGCGCACATATTCGCCGAGGCGCGGCATGGGTGTGATGAGCCGGTCGGTGCCCGCGGCGAGCACGCGCACGCGGCCGCCGATCACCGCCTTGAGCTGATTTTCGCCGACGTTGATCCAGACCATGCCTTCCTCGGGCGCGGCGGGATCGCGCATCAGTGCCGGAAAGCGGATCGGCGCCGGTGCGTCGGGGTCCGTCTCCAGTTGCGGCGCATCGGCGGGCGTGTCGTAAGCGCGCAGCAGCAGGCGCATGACCGGGCCGGGCTCGCGCACTTCCACGGGCGGATAGAACGTCGCGAAGTTGAGAAAGAACAGCAGCGACACCGGCAGCAGGATGTAGTAGGTGAACGCCACGCCGAGCGCGGTCATGATCGTGCTGAACGGTGCGAGGATGTGCATCGCCCGGCGCTCGTGCTCGTACAGGCCGGTGACGATGAACGACCAGAGCTGGTAGATGATCCACGGCGAGGCGAGGATGATCGCCGCGACCAGCGACACGGGCAGGTAGACGCTGGTGAACCCGGCGGTCGGCTCGGTTTCGATCGTGCGCGGCGTGTAACCCAGCGCGTACTGCGCCTGAAGCAGCGGCTGAGCGAGGATCGCGATGAGATCGAACCCGAAATAGAACGTGATGAGCAGCGCCACC
>JBMCXL010000190.1:0-6292 GCA_048621015.1 Phycisphaeraceae bacterium | reverse complement strand
GGCCTGGCCGTGGCGACGCCAGCCAGCAGGAGCACCATCACAAACGGAAGCCCGCGCCTGCACCAATCACCCATCGTGTTCTCCAGTGTTTGACAATCGGTTGTGTGCGGGTCACCAACGCTCGGCGCGCCACACCTCCGCGAGCATGGCGTCCTCGGGGACGGTGTTGGATTCGACACCGTTGTGGCACGGCCCAAGGTTGACCAGCAAGCCCTCGATCGGCGCGCGCACTTCCTGCACGCAGCGCAACGTCTGGTAGTCGTAGAGTCGGCCGAGCAGCGCGCTCTCCTCGACCCACGTGCCGATCTCGCCGGACCGTGTGAACAGCCCGGCCTGCGCCGCGTTCACCGTCTCGCGAGGGGTATCGGCGCGGTAATGCCATTGTGTCTCGGGCAGCGCCGGCTCGCCGGGCAGCATGCCGAGGTGGCGCATCACATTCATCAGGCCGCGCACGCCCCCTTGCACCGACGGCTCCGACAGGCGCCACTGCGGCGTCAGCTCCGCACCGATCGCGAGCAGCCCCTGTTGTTGCGCATACGTCTTCAGATTGCCCGGCTGGAAGCCGTTCGTGGTGCAATAGGTGCAAGGAAGACCAAAGGCGCGCGCCATGCGGTGCGTCAGCTCATGTTCGCACGAACCGCAGAGCGTGGCGCACACCGTCCAGTCCGTCCAGCCGTGCAGATCGACCAGCGCATCGGCCTGCACGATCAGCGGCGCGAGGGCGGCGGCGATGCGCTCGGTGTTCGTGCCGTCGGCGTGACCGGGCCAGATGCGGTTGATGTTCTGCGTGTCGCCAGGCACGACCTGGCTGACCGCGTGCACCGAGGGCGGACTGACCACGGGGAAGACCTGCACGGTGCCGCGCAGCGGCTCGCCGGGCAATTGCTCGATCACGCGGCGCGCGGCCTCGATGCCGTTCAACTCCCGGCCGTGCTGCGCCGCGGTGATCGTTAGCGTCGGACCGCCGGCCTCGCCCTCGATCAGAAAACGCGGCACGCGCACCGGTTCGCTGTCAACGACGGCTCGCGTCTCGATCGACTCGTGATGCACGCGCACCTCAAGGTTCGAGAGCGGCGCAGCGTCCTTCGATTCACTGATGGGCATGCGATTCATTCCAGTCGAAGCACCCGGCCCCAGCCCGGCTCGAGGTCGAGCGTCACGGTGCCGTCGTCGTTTCTCGAGAGCGGCTCGGCCGCGCCGAAGGGCGTGTACGTGTCGAACCCGTCCACGGCGACGCGCACCGTCAGGGGCTCGCCCTTGTCGAGCATGTAGCGGTGCGACAACTGCTCCGCGGCCGGGCCGTACGTGCGCTTATCGTTGACCACGATCAGGTACGCCGTGCCGTCGTGCCGCATCAGGTTCGTGACCGCGTAGGGCGAGCTCTTGCGGATGCGCGGCTCGAACGGCAGGTGCGGCTCGATCTCTTTGGCCAGTTCGCGCAGAAACGCGTCATACTCATGCGGCAGCAGTGATTCCTTGCCCTGGCTGATCCAGTAGTCACGGTATCGCGGCGCCAGGTCGCGCTCGAGCACGACGATGTTCGGCAAACCCTGCTGGGCGAGCACGGACCCCTTGTGCATGATGATTGTGCCGCCGTCTTCGGCGAAAACCCGCAGTTTCTCGAACAGCGATTCGTTCGCCGCGTACAGCGATGGCACGACCAGTGCCTCGTATTGGCTCAGCCGGTCGTCGTGCACGTCTGCGTCGTACAGCACGTCCACCGGGGCGCCCAGCGACATCAGCGCGCGGAAAGTGTTGCGCGGCGCCGACAGCCCGTTCTGCCAGTGCCCACCGTGCTTGAGCACGTCGTCGGCCTCCGACTTCAGCAGCGCCAGCCGCCGCGGCATGGGCTCCCACGCCACGAGCAGATCGGACATCGGCTCGTACACCTGTTGACGCATGCGCCGCAGCGCGTGCCACGTCGCTTCACCGCCTTCCGCGAACGAGCCGTCATCGTTGAACAGGATGTCCTGGCCCCAGTGGATCGTGCCGCGCGCGCCAAACGCGACGGCCAGCCAGCACGCCTCAGTGAGCATGTCCGGCGGCGTGGGATGCGTGCCGTGGCCGAGCTGCGGGCCGATGACGAAATGCGTCGGCCGCTCGTGCTGACGGATGTGCGCGCGGGAATGCTCGGCACCGGAAACGATGTTCAGTGGATGGCGCGGCGCCTGATGCACGCGCACCCAGATCTGGATCGGGTCGAGCCCGCGGAAGCGGTTGAGGTTCGGCCGCAGCGGGTCGGTGGTGAGATTCAACTCCGGCCAGATGCGACGCGCCGCGCTGGCGAGCGTGCGGTGCGTGACGCTCATCGTGCTGACCTTGTGACGCCACTGGCGCACGCGCCAGGCGGAGTCGTCGTCGGCGAAGACCTTCGTGAACTTGCCGTCCGGCAGCTTCAGCGACTGCTCGCTCGCGTCGGCCGTGCCGAGGTCGTGCCGACGTGCCGCGTCGCTGAGCGGGTCGTCGCCGACGCCGGTGCGGTACTCGGTGTCGATCAGCACGCGGCGGAGCATGCCCGTCTGCACCCACGGCTTCAGGTCGTGCAGCGTCTGCACGGTCGCGAGCTCGATCCAGTCGCCGTTGAAGATGTTGAAGCGTTCCCGCCGCTCGCCCTTGATCTGAGCCTGGGTGAGCACGTGCGGCGACTGCGACAGCGCGTTGGCGTATCGCCGACGGCGCGTGTCGACGAAGCAGGCCAGAGCCATCTCCCGGGCGCGCATACGCTCGAGCACCGGTTTCTCGGGAACGCTGCGCCGCTGAAGCATGGTGTAGCGCGCCGCTACCTCGTCCATGCCCGCGTCGCTGGCAGTCAGGTGACTCAGTTGCTTCGCATCCCATGCCATCGTCTCGAAGCGCGGGGCGCGCGGCGGCAATGGCCCGGTCGACTGCTTCAGCTCAGCGATCGCCTCTTCGATGCGCGGCGTCAGCTCGCCTCGACGAAACGTCAGGAACTTGTCCAGCGCCTGCTCCACCGTCTGCGACGCCTGTACGTCCGCCGGTGGCGTCTCGCCGCGCTCGTAGATCGTCACGTCCAGCAGATGCGCGCTGCCCTTGCCCGTGACGTGACCGCCGATCGTCAGCGTCGGCGGTGACCGACGCCACGCGTCGGGGATCTTGCGGCGATAGCGGGATTTGCGGCGCGGCAACCCGTCCGGCGGGACGACCTCCGCGATCAGTTCGCCGTCTTCGAAGCAGTAGCGGATCTCGTGAACCTCCCCCGGCTGCCACGGCTCGCCGTTGTAGTACGGCTTGGTGCCGCGCCAGGCGAATCGGTCGTTGCCGTGCAGCCAGACGCGCGCAAGCTCCGAGCCGCCGCGCAACGCGACCTGCCAGCCGCGCAGCCCCGGCTCGCCGACGCGGAAGCGCACGTGCACTTCGCTCACGCTCGCCAGGTCGATCGGCCGCTCGAGCGTGAGCCGCGGCGGCGCCTCCTCCACCTCGCCCTCGAACACGACCGCGCCCTCCTTCACGCGATCGGCCAGCGTGCGCAGCGGCCGCTCATCATCGCCCTGCACCGCGCGCCAGGGCGATGGGATGCGCCCGTCCTCGAACGTGTCCCGCTGTGCCGCCGTCGCGATTGACCCGGCGGCGCACACCGACACCACGACCGCGAACACCCACGCCGGTAGTCGGCGCATCCTGCACCCCATGTACGCCATGATCGGTTGCTTTCGCATATGGCGCCCCGGCTTGGTGGGCGCGGGTTACTGTCAAGGTCGGCCCGCTCCCCCGCGAGACCGTGCCGGTGGGTCAATCCAGGCCGTTGCTCTTGCCGCCCGGTGGATAGGCGTAGGGTTTGCCGACCCAGCGCAGCCAGTAGTCGTCGGGCCACGCCGTCCAGCCGCTCGGGCCGGGGGCGCCGGAGTGATCGAACCGATGCAGCTCGACGTGGATGTCGTTGAACAGCACGTTGCCGTCCTGCGCGTACAGCCGGCTGGGGTGCGGGTGATTCGTGTCGGTCGCGTTCCGGCTGATCAGGTCCCACCCGATCGGCCGATCCGGCGGGCTGTCGGCGCCGGCGTCCGGGCTGTTGTATTCCCATGTGGACGGAGGGATGCCGAACGTTTCCAGCCGCCACGGCAGGAAATAGCCAACGTCGAACGGATCATTCGGGTCCATGTGCGGGCTGGTCCCGTCGTGCTTGTAGAGCGGGCAGAAGTACATCTCGAGGCGGCCGTCGTACGGTTCGAGCACGTCCTGCAAGCCGACGGCCGTTGATTCGAAATTATCCGTGCGAAAAATCCACGGCTCGCCGAGGCTTGCCCGCGGCGGGAACTGGCCGTCGTAGTCGTAGGCGTACACGTGCAGTATCGTGCCGATCTGTCGGAGCTGGGTGCTGCACGTCACCTTCCGCGCCTGCCGCCGCGCCGCGGACAGCGCCGGCAGCAGAATCGAGATGAGTAACGCGATGATCGAGATCACCACGAGCAGCTCCACGAGGGTAAACGCGGAA
Source organism: Phycisphaeraceae bacterium (assembly GCA_048621015.1). GTDB lineage: Bacteria > Planctomycetota > Phycisphaerae > Phycisphaerales > Phycisphaeraceae > JBMCXL01. The sequence goes on along the minus strand of JBMCXL010000190.1, from coordinate 1,839 downwards.
CGCCGCTGATGTCGTGCGTCACTGTGGAAGGGACTGCGAAACATGGTGGTTCTCCTGAAAAGGGAAGCAGCATCTTCGGAAGGATGGACGTGGATGTTGCCGAAGCGGCTGTGCCTCTTTCATCGTGTGCATCTGGTGGCTCACGCGCTCGCCTGGGCCGAGGCGGCCGGGGCCATGGCGGTCGAGTCGCGCACAATCAGTGTCGGCTCCAGCAGCAGCGAGCCGGCGGGTTGATCCGGGATGCTGACGCGCCCCAGCAGCCGATGCAGCGCCGCCTGGCCGATCTGCTCGAACGGCACGTCCACCGTCGTCAGCGCGGGGTGGATCTGCTGGAACCAGGGTGGGTCGTCGTAGCCGGCCAGGCTGATATCGTCGGGCACCGACAGGCCTCGTTCGCGCAGCAGCGCCCAGGCGCGGTGCACCATTTCCGTGCTCGCGGCGAACAGCGCGGTCGGCGGGTGCGAGCTTTGGAGCAGGTCAGCAAGCTTCGATATCGCCTCGTCGGGCGATTCGCCCGTGCAGTGCATGGCCGGGTCGGGCGTGATGCCAGCCGCGACCATGGCGTCGATGTAGCCGGTGAGGCGCTGCTGGAAAAACGTCTTGAGCCTGGGCAGCCCGAGGAACGCGAGGCGCTCGTGGCCGAACTGGATCAGATGTTCGGCCACGAGCCGGCTGCCCTTGTAGTTGTCGCCGTACACCCAGTCGTGATCGGCGTGCTCGCTCAGGTGCGCATCGCCGACACAGACCATCGGCACGTCGCGCAGCTCCGCATCGACGAGCACGGACGCATCCAGCGGGTGATCCACCAGCAGCCCGTGCACGCCGGCCGCGGCGAGTTGATGCAGGTAGTGTTTGCAACGCGTCTGGTCCGACAGGTCGGTGCCGATACTGACGTGACAGTGGTGCGCCAGCGCCGCGGCCTGCACCCCGTCGAGGATGCTGCCGTAGTAGCCTGGCGTGTCGGCGCTCGGCCCGAGCTTTTCGGAGACGAGCATGGCGACGGTGTAGCGTTGCTTGCGCGCCGTGGCCTGACGGCGCTGACGGGATGCTTGCGGCTGGTAGCGCATCCGGCGCGCCACATCGAGCACGCGCCGGCGCGTGGCCTCGGCGAACTGCTCCGGGCTGCGTTCGGAGAGGATCAGTGAAGCGGTCGTCTTGGACACGCCGGCCTCGGCGGCAACTTTGGTCAACGTGGGCGGCATCGGCCCTCCGGGCACATGGAGATCACCGTGGCCGTTTCACGGAACGCGCGATCCGGCCGCCGGGCAAGAGTCAACTGAACGATCAGTAAACATCACCTAGCGGACACGATGATACCCATCCCCTATGGGAGTAATCAAGGAAAAAATGACACTTGTTTAGTAAACGCACGGCCCGCCGGATAGGGCGGGGCGGTCGTGGACCGGCCCGGAGAGGGCGGGTTTCGGGGCGAGGTGGCTTCTGAACCAGCTGGGAATCGACGTAAAGAATGTAAAATAAGGGGTTTATGGGTGGGTTGGGCGAGTGGTGACTACCACTATGTCACGGAGTGAATCCCGGTAATCGTCAACGTCTTCGCCACGGATCGTCGACACCCTTTGCCCTTTCGAATTTCAGCGACCGTCCGATGTCGCTGCCCTCGGCGCGGCCTGGCGTGGGTGGCGGTTTGGTTGCACAGATCGGCGTTCGTCCACAGTGCAGTTGTGTGTACGGAAGACAGCGGAACACGGCAGAATCGGGATAGCGGCATGTGCGTGAATGCTCATTGGTCGCTGCAAAGCTTCCGAGAGTTGCGAGACTTACGGGTGTTGATACAATCGAAAACATTCGTCGTGCTTGATAACACATGCGGCCGCCAGT
>JBMCXL010000189.1:0-6298 GCA_048621015.1 Phycisphaeraceae bacterium | reverse complement strand
AGGTACGACCGCTGCTGAGTGCGCTTTGGTTGTGTGCGATCGTGCTGCTGGTGGATGGCGCGCGGGCGCGTGGGCGCGTCGATGAGGGGTGAGGGATGGGGGATGGCGTTCAGTCGCGCGTGGGTGATACGGTGCGTGCGATGCGCGGGCCGGGATGGGCGCTGGCGGATCATGGGATCTTCGCGGCCGCGGGTTTCGTCGCGCACGTGCTGCTGGCGCGTCACCTGGCGATCGAAGCCTATGCGGGTTTCGCGATGGCGTTCAGCGCGGTGGTCGGGTTCGGGCTGCTGACGCGCGCGATGCTGAGCGAGCCGATGCTGATCTTCGGCGGTCGACGGTATCGGCGACGGCAGCGCGCGTACATCGGACTGGTCGTGTTGCTCCAGTTGCCGGTGGGGTTGGGGGGCGCGGTGGTGATGCTGGCGGTGGGGTGGGTGTGCATGTTGCTCGGCTACGGCGTGGTCGGCGCGGCGCTGGCGGGCGGCGTGATGCTGCAATACAGCTTTTCGCTGCTGATGTTGATGCGGCGCGCGGGTTATCTGCGACGCCGACCGTGGATCGGGGCGCTGGCGGGCGGCGTGTACCTGGCGGCAACGGTGGCGGGGCTTGCGCTGCTGCTGGCGACGGCGCGCGTGACGCTGCTTGGGGGATTGGCGGTGGTGAGCGCGGCGACGTTGGCGGGGGGATTGTGCGGTTTGGCGCTGGTGCGGCCGGGGGTTGGATTCGTGGTGCAACGTCGGCGGATCGGGTGCATCGTGCGGCGGCACGTGCGCTATGGATGGTGGGCGCTGGGCGCGTCGGCGTGTCGGTACGTGCCGCGCGAGGGATACGTGCTGCTGCTGCCGATGGTGGGCACGCTGGCGGAAGTGGCGGGGCTGCGCGCGGTGCGCAACGTGATCGCGCCGGCGATGCTGGTCAGCGCGGCGCTAAGCAGTCTGCTGACCCCGCGGCTGGCGCGGCTGCATGGGCAGGCGGCGTTCTTCGGCACGCTCCGGCGCGCGACGGTGGCGGGGGCGTTGCCGCTCGGGGCGGTGTGGTTCGCCATGGCGTGCTTTCCAGAGACGGTGTTGCGGCTGGCGTATGGCGATCGGTTCGCGGCGTACGGGCAAGTGCTCTGGCTGGCGGGGCTGATTCCGCTGGCGGCGCTGGTGCAGACGATGGCGGGCACGGCGCTGCGGGCGATGGAGCGGCCGGACGTGGATTGGTGGTGCACGTTGACCGCGGTGGTGGTGTCGCTGCCGGTGGGGCTGGGGGTGACGGTGTTGGAGCCGGTGGGGCGCGCGCTGGTGGGGATGCTTGTGTATTACGTGGTGTTTACGTTTTGTGCGATGGTTTGGTTGAAGCGTATCGAGGCGCGAACGGGGGAGACGGTTGCGTCGCGAGCGGCTGTCGATCCGGACCTTCGCTCGCAGACTCGCTCAGGACCGGCTTAGATTGGGGGCGGGGGGATTGCGCATGCGCGTTCTGATGGTGCACAACTTTTATCAGCGGCAGGGGGGCGAGGATCTGAGCTTTGCCGCGGAGCGCGATCTGCTGCGCGATCACGGGCACACGGTCGTGACGTGGCGCGTGCACAACCGGGTGATCGAGCGCGCGGCGAAGTGGCGCGTCGCGGTGGGCACGGTGTGGTCGGCGCATGCGCGGCGGAAGCTGGCGGAGCGCGTGCGGCAGCATGGAATCGAGCTGGTGCATTTTCAGAACACGTTTCCGCTGCTGTCGCCGAGCGTGTACAGCGCGGCGCGTGAGGCGGGGACGGCGGTGGTGCAGAGTCTGCGCAACTTCAGGCTCGGTTGCGCCAATGGACTGCTCCTGCGCGGCGGGGCGGTGTGCGAGACGTGCATCGGGCGAAACGTGCCGTGGCCGGCGGTGCGCCATCGCTGTTATCGCGGGTCGGCGGCGGCCAGCGCGACGGTCGCGGCGATGCAGACGTTTCACCGGGCGCGCGGCACGTGGAAGAATGAAGTGGACCGTTACATCGCGCTGAACGAGTTCGGTCGGCGCAAGCACGTGGAGATCGGTCTGCCGGCGGAGCGCATCGCGCTGAAGCCCAACTTTCTCGCGCCCGATCCAGGCGAGGGAACAGGCGAAGGCGGCTACGTGCTGTTCGTCGGTCGGCTGTCGGCGGAGAAGGGGGTGGACACGCTGCTGGAGGCGTGGTCGAAGCTGGCCGATCCGCCGGTGCTGAAGATTGTGGGTGACGGGCCGATGCGTGAGGCGCTGGCGCAGGCGGCGGCGGGCCAGAGGCGGATCGAGTGGCTGGGGCATCTTCCGCATGAGCGGGTGCTGGCGTTGGCGGGTGAGGCGCTGGCGTTGGTGGTGCCTTCGCGGTGGTACGAGGGTGGGCCGCGCGTGTTGTTCGAGGCGTTGGCGCGGGGGACGCCGGTGGTGTGCTCGGACCTCGGGGCGTTTCGGGAGCAGATCGTCGAGGGCGAGGTGGGGCTGCGCTTCGCGCCGGGCGACGCGGCGGCGCTGGCGGCGAAGGTGGCGCAACTGCAGCATCATCCCGCCGCCCGCCGACGGATGCGCCGCGCGGCGCGCCGGTTTTACCTGGCGCATTTCACGGCCGAGCGCAACTACCAGATGCTGATCGCCATCTACCGGGCGGCCCTGGCCGAGGCGACCGCGCGGCGCAGCGCCTCGCGCAGCGGATAGCGCCGGCCGCGGCGACATCGATCGGCGACTCGACCAGAGACAGGAACCCGGCATTCCGTCCCCCGGAGCGCGCGGCGGCAGATGGCAAGCCCGTGCCGGGATCTGCCTGCCGAGTCGGGAAAAAACCGGGCGATGCGGCGGCCCGCCCGGCTCGCTTTCGGGGGTGCGCCGGCTAGGATGTCAATAAAGTCGATGGTTATGGGAAGCTTTCGGCGCGGCCGGGTTAAGTGGACTGCGCCGCTCTTCCGATCTGTTAAGGTATGGCCGCTGGCCGGGGACTTGCCACGGTGGCGGATGATGCTGGTGAATCAGAACTTGCGAATCGCGGAACATTGGTGATGGCCGAACAGACGTCACGTCTGCCGGAGCGCCTCCCGGACAGCGGGAACCTGCCCTACGTCGAGGCCCTTTACGCTCAGTACCTGCGCGATCCGGAATCGGTGGACCCCCAGTGGCGGCAGTATTTCGAGCAGTGGAGCGGCGGCAACGGCAAGCTCCCCGCCCGGATCGGTCCCAGCTTCCAGCCCGGCAGCATCTTCAACCCCCACGGCAACGGCCGCTACGCCAGGACCAACGGCCACGCCGCCGCCGCGCTGACCTCGGCTCCCGACGCCTCCCGCCCCGCCGGTGACCGCCGCGCCGCCGCCGCCCTCGAGCAATACTCCGCCGACCTCGCCTCGCTCCAGCATCGCGTCGATCAACTGGTCCGCAACTACCGCGTCCGCGGCCACATCATCGCCAACCTCGACCCGCTTGGCAGCCGCAATCCCGAGCCCGCCGAGCTCACCCCCGAATACTACGGCTTCACCGACGAGGACCTGGACCGCCTCGTCCACTCGCCCAACCTCTTCGGTGAAGATCGGCAACCGCTGCGCCAGATCATCGAGGACCTGCGCGCCACCTACTGCCGCGACATCGGCGCGCAGTTCATGCACATCGACAACCTCCAGGTCCGCCAGTGGCTCCAGCAGCGCATGGAGCAGGCGCGCAACAAGATCGACCTGTCGCGCAAGGACCAGCTGCGCATCCTCACGCGCCTCACCGACGCGACGATCTTCGAGGAGTTCATCCAGCGCAAGTTCATCGGCGCCAAGTCGTTCAGCCTCGAAGGCGCCGAGAGCCTCATCCCGCTGCTGGACCTGTGCTTCGAGAGGGCCGGCGATCAGGGCACGCGCGAGGTCGTCATCGGCATGGCGCACCGCGGCCGGCTGAATGTGCTGGCCAACATCATCGGCAAGAGCCCGCAGCAGATCTTCCGCGAGTTCGAGGATCGCGACCCGCGCCTCTACCTCGGCCGGGGCGACGTGAAGTACCACATGGGTTACTCCGGCGACTGGAAGACGCGCCGCGGCCACAACATCCACCTGTCGCTGTGCTTCAACCCCAGTCACCTGGAGTTCGTCAACCCCGTCGCCCTGGGGCGCATGCGCGCCAAGCAGGACCGCTCCGAGCTGCCGACGCGCGGCGAGCGCGGCATGGTCGTGCTCATCCACGGCGACGCCGCCTTCTCCGGCGAAGGGATCGTGCAGGAGACGCTGAACCTCTCGAACCTCGAAGGCTACAGCGTCGGCGGCACGCTGCACATCGTGGTGAACAACCAGATCGGCTTCACCACCGCGCCGCGCGAGGCGCGCTCCAGCCGATACGCCACCGACGTGGCGCGCATGCTCCAGATCCCGATTTTCCACGTCAACGGCGAGTCGCCGGAGGCCGTCGCGCAGGTGGTCAACCTCGCGATGGAGTTCCGCGCCCAGTTCAAGCGCGACGTGGTGATCGACATGTACTGCTACCGCAAGCGCGGCCACAACGAGGGCGACGAGCCGTCGTTCACCCAGCCGCGCATGTACGAGGCGATCGAGCAGCGCGAGTCGGTGCGCGAGGCGTACCTGGCTCATCTTCTCGAACTCGGCGGCGTGTCGAAGGAGGACGCCGAGCGCATCGCCCAGCGCCGCACCGAGCTGCTGGAAAAGGCGCTCAGCGCCGCGCGCAGCGAGGACTTCGTGCACAAGCGGCAGGAGTTCGAGGGCCTGTGGTCCGGTTATCACGGTGGCCCCGAGGCTGAGGTGCCCGATGTCGAGACGGGCGTGACCGAGGACAGGCTCGCCGAGATGCTCGACAAGCAGACGCGGCTGCCCGAGGGATTCAACGTCCACCCGAAGGTCAAGCGGCTGCTGCGCCTGCACCGTGAGATGGCCGAGGGCAAGCGCCCGCTGGACTGGGCGACCGCCGAGAGCCTGGCGCTGGGCAGCATCGCCGTCGACGGCTACCGCGTGCGCCTGGCCGGGCAGGACTCGCAGCGCGGCACGTTCTCGCAGCGCCACACCGTCCTGCACGACATCGAGACCGGCGACAAGCACATGCCGCTTCAGCATCTCAGCGAAGACCAGGCGCCGGTCGAGATCATCAACAGCCCGCTCTCGGAAGCGGGCGTGATGGGCTTCGAATATGGCTACAGCCTGGACTGCCCGGACGGGTTGATCGCCTGGGAAGCGCAGTTCGGCGACTTCGTCAATGCCGCGCAGGTCATCATCGACCAGTTCCTCTCCAGCGCGGAGGACAAGTGGCGGCGCTGCTCGGGGCTGGTGCTGCTGCTGCCGCACGGTTTTGAAGGCCAGGGCCCGGAGCACTCCTCGGCGCGGCTGGAGCGTTTTCTCACGCTCGCGGCCGAGGACAACATGCAGATCTGCAATCCGACGACGCCGGCGCAATACTTCCACCTGCTGCGCCGCCAGGTCGTGCGCAAGTGGCGCAAGCCGTTGGTGGTGTTGACGCCCAAGAGCCTGCTTCGCCATACGAAGGTGGTTTCGTCGCTCGACGAGTTGGCCGAGGGCACGTTTCAGCGCGTGCTGCCGGACGCGGATGAGCAGACCAGCGACAAGCCGTCGCGCATCGTGCTCTGTTCAGGCAAGGTGTATTACGACCTGGCGGAGCATCGCGAGAAGCAGCAGCGGCATGATGTGGCGATCGTGCGGCTGGAGCAGTACTATCCGTTTCCGGACCAGTCGCTGCGGGCGGTGCTGGAGCGCTATCCCGCGAAGACGCCGGTGTACTGGGTGCAGGAGGAGCCGGCGAACATGGGGGCCTGGCCGTTCCTGCGACAGACCTTCTGCCAGCGTTTGCTGGGCGAGTGGCCGCTCGAAGGCGTGACGCGCGAGTCGTCCGCCAGCCCGGCGACCGGCTCGAAGGCGGCGCACCAGATCGAGCAGGAGCAACTGGTCGCGCAGGCGTTCGGCGAGGAATGAGCAGTGAAAAATGTCGAATGACGAATGCACGAATGTCGAATGAATGACCCAATGCCCAATGACGAATGACCCGACCGCCTGCGCCGGACTGCTCGCTTAAGCGACCAGTTAAGTAGGTGCCCGCATCACCGATCATTGGTCATTTGGCATTCCTTCGACATTCGAGCATTTGGCATTCGACATTCCCCCAGGAGGAACCATGGCCGTCGAATTGAAAGTCCCGGAAGTCGGCGAATCGATCACCGAGGTCGAGATCGGCCGCTGGCTCAAGAACGAGGGCGAGGCCTTCGAGAAAGATGAGCCGCTGGTCAAGATCGAGACCGACAAGGTCACGGTCGAGCTGCCGGCGCCGACCAGCGGGACCATCTCCCAACGGCTCAAGCAGCAGGGCGACAGCGCCGAGG
>JBMCXL010000188.1:0-6375 GCA_048621015.1 Phycisphaeraceae bacterium | reverse complement strand
GGGTGAGTCCGCGAACCCCGCGGATATTCGGCGCCCAAACACCCGCGGGGTTCGCCGACTCACCCGCGCGGCTTGGCTCGTAACACATGATTTAAGCGAGTTATTCGATCGCCAATAGTTATAGGGAGGCGCCGTGGGGAGAGCGATCCTCTCAGCGCCGATGCGGATCGGGCGCTTTGCCGGGACACTGGGCGAGGCGTGCGGCGAGGCGGATCGCGGCCTTCATGGAGCCGGGGTTGGCCTTGTTCTGGCCGACGATGTTGTAGGCCGTGCCGTGGTCGGGGCTGGTGCGGATGATCGGCAGGCCGAGCGTGAGGTTCACCGCCTCGTCGAAGGCGAGCATCTTCACGGGGATCAACCCCTGGTCGTGGTACATCGCGACGACGAGATCGTATCGGCCGGCGACGGCTTCGTTGAAGATCGTGTCGGCGGGGAACGGGCCTTGCGCATCGATGCCCTGGCTCTGGGCCATCTCGATGGCGGGCGTGATGACGCGGCGCTCCTCGTCGCCGAAGCGGCCGTTCTCGGAAGCATGGGGATTCAAGCCGCACACGGCGATGCGCGGTTTTGCAATGCCCATGCGGCGCAGCGCGTCGTGACCAAGGTCGATCGGATCGAACACGCAGCCGATGGTGAAGACGTTGCGCACGTCCATCAGCGCCATGTGGACGGTGGCGAGCACGACGTTGAGCCGGGGTGCGTGAAACATCATCGCGACGCGCTTGGACTTGGTGCGATGCGCCAGAAGCTCGGTGTGGCCGGGGAACCTGCAGCCGGCCATCTCCCAGGCGGTCTTGTTGATCGGCGCGGTCACCAGCGCATCGATGCCGCCGGCGTCGCGCGGCTTCTGCGCGGCGGCGATGGCGTCATCGAGAAAGCGCAGCGACGCCTGCCCCCCCTGCTTGGTCGGCCGATGCACCGCCGAGCCGAGCATGGAAAACTCGTCGTAGTCGAGCACCACGATGTCGTGAACCAGGTCGTAGCTGGCGCGCGGCGAGTCGTGCTGGAGGCGCCACCAGAACGTGTCGATCTCGGCCAGGTCGGCGGCGTAGGCGAGCAGCTCGTTCAAGCCGAAGATGACGAACCGGCCGAGGCGCCGGATCGCTGGGTCGGCCAGGGCCTTGACGATGACCTCCGGCCCGATGCCGGCGGGATCGCCCATGGTGATGCCGATCACCGGCTTGCCGACGGGCGAAGGGCTCCCCGGGTTGTTGGCTTGAGCCGCCATAATCCCCTCATCGTAGCAGGGGCGCGGGGGGTGTCTCGCGTGGGGGCGATGTGACAAGGTGAGGGGGTGAGAGGGTGACAAGGTGATAAGGTGGGAAGGGAACAAGGTGCAATCGGGCAGCGGCCGCCGGTTGCTCCACCGCGAGATGAAACGGACACCAACCGCCTGAACGCTCGCGACGGCGATCACCTTGTCACCTTGTCACCCCTTCACCGCGTCACGCCCCCCGCCGCTACCGTAATGCCCTTCACTGCCCTACCATGGGGGGCTATGAGCGAGCACGCGAACCCGGTCGACGTGGCGGTCGTCGGCGTCGGCCGCATGGGTCGACATCACGCCCGGATCTATCACCAACTGCCGCAGACGCGCCTCGCCGCCGTGGTCGACACCGATCTCGAGCGCGCCCGCGAGATCGCCGACCAGTACGGCTGCGATGCGTGTGACTCGGTCGACGCGCTGCGCGCCAAGCATCCGTCGGTGACGGCGGTGAGCATCGCCGTGCCCACGCGCCACCATCTCGCCGCCGCCCGCGCGCTGCTGCCGCATCGCATCGCCTGCCTCATCGAAAAACCGCTCGCCGCGACGACCGACGAGTGTCACCAGCTCGTGGCTCTGGCGCGCGAGCACAACGCCACGCTCCAGGTCGGCCACACCGAGCGATTCAACCCGGCGGTGCGCGCCGTCGCCGCGATGAACATCACCCCGCGCTTTCTGGAAGTGAACCGCATCAGCCCGATGACGTTCCGCTCGCTCGACGTCGGCGTGGTGATGGACATGATGATCCACGACCTGGACATCGTGCTGACACTGGCCGATGCGCCGATCGCGCGCATCGACGCGGCGGGCGTCGCGGTGTTCGGCGAGAAGGAAGACGTCGCCAATGCGCGCCTCGTGTTCGAGACCGGCTGCGTCGCGAACCTCACCGCCTCGCGCCTCGCGCTCAAGACCGAGCGCAAGCTGCGCTGCTTCAGCGAATCGGCGTACGTCAGCCTCGACTACCAGAAGCGCGACGGCCTGGTGATCCGCAGCAGCGACAACGCCGCCGCCCTCCAACAGGTGCGCCAGCAGCTCGCCGAGGGCAAGGACCTTTCCGAACTGGATTACTCCTCGCTGGTGCAGGTCTCGGAGCTGAGCATGGACCTGCCCGACGGCGAGGACGACCCGCTCACCGCCGAGCTGAAGAGCTTCGTCAACGCGGCGCAAACCGGCAGCGTGCCGGTCGTCGGCGCCGAAGCGGGGCTGGCGGCCGTCGACGCCGCGGAGCGCGTGGTCGCCGCGATCGCCGCGCACCAGTGGGAGGGGCTGGAGGCGAGCGGGTTGAAGCTTGACGGGGAGAAATAGCGCCCCGGCACGCGACGGAGTCGCGTCGCTTCATGCCAACTCTGCCTTCCGCATTCTACCTTCTGTCTTCTGCATTCTGTCTTCTGTCTCCTGACTTCTGTCTCCTGACTTCTCCCGCCCATGCCCCTTCTCGTCACGCTTGAGCTTTTGCTGCTGCCGGTGCTGCTGGTCGCCAGTGGTTTTTTCAGCGGCAGCGAGACGGCGCTGTTCAGCCTGTCGCAGCATCAGCGTGTGCGTCTGGCGCGGGACGAGCACCTGACCGGCCGCACGATCACCACGCTGCTGGCCGAGACGCGCTCGCTGCTGATCACGCTACTGCTGGGCAACATGACGATCAACGTGCTGTTCTTCGTCATCAGCTCGGTGCTGCTGCTTCAGCTTCAGCGCACCGACTGGGCCGGCGCGGTGATCGTGACGCTGGCGAGCGTGCTGCCGTTGCTGGCGATCATCCTGCTGGGCGAGGTGCTGCCAAAGCTGATCGCGGCGCGGCTGACGGTGGGCTGGGCGCGTTTCTGCGCGCTGCCGTTGTACGTGGTGCATCGCGTGATCGCGCCGGTGCGCATCTTCGCGCACGTGGCGGTCATCACGCCCCTGGCGCGCCTCATCGCGCCGCGCCGCACCGTGCCGGCACTGAGCGAGGACGAGCTCGAATCGCTGCTCACCCTCAGCCAGCGCCAGGGCCTGATCGACCCCGACGAGGAGCAGTTGCTTCAGCAGGTGTTGGAGCTGAGCCAGCTCAAGGTGCGCGACCTGATGGTGCCGCGCGTGGACATGCGGGCGTTCGACCTGGAAAGCGACCCCGCCGAGCTGGTCGAACTGGCGCGCACGCACGGCATGAGCCAGATTCCGGTGTACGAGGGCGACCTGGATCATATCGCCGGCGTCGTGCACGCGCGCCAGCTCCTGCTGCGCGAGCCGACGACGCGCGACGACGTGCGGAAGCTGGTGCGCCAGGTGAAGTTCGTGCCCGAGCAGCAGCGCGGCGATCAACTGCTCGTCGAGATGCGCAAGACCGGCGCGACCTTCGCCATCATCGTCGACGAGTATGGCGGCACGGCGGGACTGGTCACGCTCGAGGACGTGGTCGAGCACATGGTCGGCGACATCGCCGGGCCGTTCGAGGCCGCGGGCGAGCCGGAGATCGAGCACTTCGGCGCCAACCGGTGGCGCGCCAGCGCGTGGCTGAGCGTGCATGAGTGGGCCGACTTTTTCGGACACGATTCAACGATCGAGGGCGTGGCGACGCTCGACGCGGTCAGCACGGTCGGCGGGCTGGTGATGGCGCGCCTCGGCCGGGTGCCACAACCGGGCGATCGCGTGAACGTCGGCAACGTGCAGATCACCGTCGAGCGCATGAACGGCCGGCGCATCGAAAGCGTGCTGATTGAGCTGCGCCACGACCAACCCCCCGACGACGAAACCGATACGCAACAGGGACCGAGGCCCGCCTCATCATGAGCCTCCTGGCGCTGACATTCTGGTCCATGCTCATGCTCGTCGGCTTCGCGGGCTCGGCGCTGTTCTCCGGCCTGGAGACCGGGGCCTACAGCCTCAACCGCGTGCGCCTCGAAATCTACAATCACCAGCGCCAACGCCCCGCCATCATCCTCCGGCGCATGCTCGACAACCCCACCACACTGCTGACCACGCTGCTGATCGGCAACAACGTCACCAACTACCTCGGCACCGGCAGCCTCGCGGTCATCCTCGAAGGCCACCACGTCGGCGAATTGCAGGCGATGGTCATCAACGCCCTGATCATGACCACCGCCCTGTTCGTCTTCGGCGAGACGTTGCCCAAAGACCTGTTCGCCGCCCACGCCGACTGGCTCATGTATCGCCTGGCGCGCGTGCTGCTCTGGTCACGCCGGCTGTTCACGTGGATCGGCCTGGTGCCGGTCATTAACTTCGCGACCGAGATCGCCATGAAGCGCATCGGCGGCGACGGCCACGCGCGCCCGTTCCATCCCCGCCGGCAGGTCGAGGTGCTCGTGAAAGAGGGGGTGGGCTACGGCCTGCTCAGCGACGACCAGTCCGCAATGGTCGCGCGCGTGCTCGACCTGGGCACGCGCCGCCTGCGCGACGAGATGACCGAGTGGGAGGACGTCATCACCGTCAAGCTCGACGACGAGGCCGACGTCCTCTGGGACCTGGCCGACCGCACCAGCCGCACGCGCTTTCCCGTGGTGGACGATAAAGGCCGCGTGATCGGCGCCTTGAACGTGATGGACGCGCTGCGCCGCGGCCGGGCGCACTGCCCGCCGGTGCGCGAGTTGATGGAGCCGGTGGTGCGCTTGCCCGCGACGATGCCGCTGCGCCGCGGCCTCGCGGAGCTTCAGCGCCGCCGCGTCGCCATGGCGGTGGTCGTGGACGAGAACGAGCAGCCGGTGGGCATCGTGACCGTCAAGGATCTGGTCGAGCCGATCACGGGCGAGCTGGTGAGCTGGTGAGGAAGCGGTACATGCCGAGTGTCAAATGCACGAATGTCGAATGACCAATAGAAAGTGACTCGGGCGCTCACTGGACGGGTGACTTGAACATTTGTCATTGGTCATTGGTCGATTCATTCGACATTCGTGCATTCGTCATTCGACATTCCCACCCGACCTCGCTCGCGCGCGTCGCCTCCGCGCCACGATCCGCAGGTTCAGCAGCTCGACGAACAGCGAAAAGCCCATCGCGAAGTAGATGTAGCGCCGGTCGATGTGCTGGTCGAGCCCTTCGGCGATCAGCACGATGCCGATCAGCAGCAGGAACGACAGCGCGAGCATCTTCATCGTCGGGTGCCGGCGGATGAAGCGCGACAGCGGCCCGATGAACACCAGCATCACCAGAATCGCCGAGACGATCGCCGCGGTCATGATGAACAGCGGCACCCACGGGATGGTGGTCAATGGAAAGGGCGCGCTGGTGTAGTCGTCCGGTCGCACCATGCCCACGGCCGTCAGCACCGAGTCGATCGAGAAGACCACGTCGAGCATGATGATCTGGCTGAGCACCAGTCCCACGCCCGCGGCGGCGTGCCGCGCCGCGCTGCCGCCGGCCTTGCCCGAGGCATGATCCGCTTCGCGCTCGACCGCCTTCTCGCCTTCGAGATTGTGATGGATCTCCCACGTCGCCTTGCCCAGCAGGAACAGGCCGCCGAGGACCAGGATCAGGTCGCGCGCGCTGATCTCCATTTCCGTCCAGGGCACGGTGAACAACTGCGCCCCCTCGAGCATGACGATCCACGCGATCGCGAACAGCAGCAGCACCCGCCCCAGCGCCGCCAGCGCCAGACCCACCCGCCGCGCCATCGCGCGTCGATGCTCCGGCAGCTTGTCCGAAAGAATCGCGATGAACACCACGTTGTCCACGCCCAGCACGATCTCCAGCGCCGCGAGCGTGAGAAAAGGAATCAGCCCCTGTTGAATGCTCAGCAACTCAGACATGAAACCCCCTGAGCATAGTGGATGGCGGATGGATTGCCGCCGTGGTATTCGTTCGGTCCATTATGCGTGCCGGTGACGCGGGTGGTAAGCAGGTGAACGATCAAGTCGGGCGATGCCCGAACACGACCCCTCCGCCATCCGGCATCTACCATCCACCATTCAAATCATCCCCGTCCAGTTCGCCGGGCACAGCAGCACGGGCAGGTCGGTCTGGCGGATGAGATCGCCCGGCACGTCGCCGGCGATGAGGCGCTTGAGCACGCCGCGGCCCGTGAGACCGAGCACGATCATCGTGCATTGGCGCGCCCGCGCGGTGTTGAGAATCGCCTTGGCCGTGTCGTCGGAAAAGAGCATGACGCCCTCGGCCTCGATGCC
>JBMCXL010000187.1:0-6383 GCA_048621015.1 Phycisphaeraceae bacterium | reverse complement strand
CTCCCGGGGGGAGAGGGTTTCGCAGCGCCTGCGCAAAAGTGTCGGGAGGTGAGCCTGCTCAAGGGAGGGGGGTCAGAGTGAAGCCGCTGTGCCTGGCCTGGATTGAGCGTTACGCATACCAACAAAAAGAGCCCACGCGTGGCGCGGCGTGGGCTCTTGAAGCCGGCGAACGCGTCGCCGGCAGGTGTTGCGATGTTCTGTAAAGGTTAGACGTTCAGGTCACGTCCCGTCAAGCGCTTGTATGCGTCAAGGTACTTCTGGCGCGTGTTCCGGACGATCTCCTCCGGCAGCGCAGGCGCGGGTGGTTCTTTCTGCCATCGGCCAGCATCGACCAGTTCTTGAAGGTAATTGCGGACGTACTGCTTGTCGAAGCTCGGTTGATCGCGGCCGATCTCGTACTGGTCCGCCGGCCAGAAGCGCGAGCTGTCGGGCGTGAGCACTTCGTCAATCAGGATCGGCTTGCCCGTCTCGCCTTCCACCGGCATGCCGAACTCGAACTTCGTGTCGGCGAGAATGATGCCGCGCTGCGCCGCATAGTCGTGGCCCATCTGGTAGATCGCCAGCGACAGGTCGCGCAGCTTCTGCATCAAGTCAGCGCCCGCGATCTCGCACGCCTGCTCGAAGGTGATGTTCTCATCGTGGCCGGTCTCCGCCTTGGTCGAGGGCGTGAAGATCGGCTCGGGCAGCTTCTCGCACTGCTGCAGGCCCGCGGGCAGCGCGATGCCGCAGACCGTGCCGTTCTTCTGGTATTCCTTCCAGCCCGACCCGGTGATGTAGCCGCGCACGACGCACTCGATCGGCACGACCTTGCACTTGCGGCCGATCATGATGCGGCCTTTCAGGGCGGGCATGTCCTGCTCGCGCACGCCTTCGAGGTCGCCTGGGTCGGTCGAGAGCAGGTGATGCGTCACGCGGTCGCCGAGCTGGTTCTCGACCATGTCGAACCAGAACGCGCTGAGCTGGGTGAGCACCTTGCCCTTGTCGGGGATGCCGTTGGGCATGACCACGTCGAAGGCGGAGATGCGGTCGGTGGCGACGATGAGCAGGGCGTCGGTGCCGTCCTTGGTGCGGGCGTCGTAGATGTCCCGGACCTTGCCTTCGCGGCGGCCGGGCAGGGACAGATCGGTGCGCATCACGGGTTCGGTAGCGAGTGTCATGGTTGTGCCGGCTCCATGGGTGGTAGGGGATGGACCGTGTGTGGCGGAAAGGATGGCGGAGAGGGACGAATCATGCAAGTAGGCGGGGCAAGCCGCTTCAGGTCGCCGGCCGGTCAGCCGCTAAAGGCTAGGAGAGGACGGAGGCACAGTCGAAAGCAAGGGAGTTGTCTATGAAGGCGCTGGCGATGCTCATTGGTCGGCTCTGTCTGGCGGCGATCTTCGCCGTGGCCGCGGCCGAGGTGATCCAGCAGTGGCCCACCCAGGTGCGGCAGGTGACGATGCGCACCGACGTGACCGAGGCGGTGGGGCACGTGCTGCTCGGCGGGGCGATGGCGTTTCTGATCCTCGGCGTGACGGCGCTGGTGCTGGGGCTGATGACGCGGTGGGGCGCGGCCCTGCTGATGTTCTTCCTCATCCCGGCGACGGTGCTGTTCTGCGACTTCTGGAACTACGTCGGCGAGGCGCGCGTCGAACCGATGATGCATTTCTACAAGAACCTCGGCCTGTTCGGCGGCCTGGCACTGCTGCTGGGACGCGGCGCGGGCCCCTGGGGCTTCGATCGCCTGCGCGAGCGACATCGCCAGCAGCAGGCCGCGGAAACCGCGCGGCAGCAGGTGGCCGAGCGCGCGCGGTAAGCGCGTTTGCGCGGGGAGCCATCCGGACCTTCGCTGCGCTCAGGTCCGGATAGCGCAAAAAAAATGCTCGCCTCCCTTCCCACCATGCGCGTACCATGCGCGGGCGGCGGCGACTCGACCCGCGGAGGCGATCATGCGAGGCGCTCTGACACTGCTCGGCCGCATCCTGTTCACCGCGATCTTCGTATTCGGCGCCTACGGTGCGATCACGGGCTGGCAGCAGCACGTTGGCGCGATCGAGGGAACGGACCTGCCGGCAGCCATCGTGATGGCGATCGGCTCGGTGGCGCTGCTCGTGCTCGGGGCGCTGTCGTTGATCCTGGGGTTGTTCACGCGCTGGGGGGCGGTGCTGTTGATGATCTTTCTCGCGGTGGTGACGCCGTTGATGCATCCGTTCTGGGATGATCCGACACAGCAGCCGGCGTTTTTTAAGAACGTGAGCCTGTTCGGCGCGTTGCTGCTGATCCTGGCGTTCGGCCCGGGTCCGTGGAGTCTGGACCGCTGGCGCGAGCGACGACGTGCACGGATCGCCGCCGCAACGCGGCCGGAGTCGGCGCAGCGGCCGCTGTAGCAGGGCATATCGGCGTTTACCCTATGTGAACAGTTTCCGAACTTTCGGGCTGTGCTTTGATCTGGTGCAGACCGTAAGATAGACGCCATGACAGTTCACACGCAGAACCAATCGTCGGCCCCGCCGATCCGCCGGACGATGCGGGCCATTCGCAAGCTGCGTTCCGAGCCGGGCCTGGACTGGTGCGACGAGGTGCCCGTTCCGCACGTCGGTCCGCGCGACGTGCTCGTCGCCGTGACGCATGCCGGCATCTGCGGCACCGATCGCCATATTTACGAGTGGGACCCGTGGAGCGCCTCGCGCGTGAAGGTGGGCATCACGGTGGGCCACGAGTTCGTCGGCCGCGTGGTGGCCGTGGGCGATGCGGTGCGGCGCGTGGACGTCGGCCAGCGCGTCAGCGCCGAAGGGCACATCGGTTGCGGCGTGTGCGAGCCGTGCCGCACGGGCAACGGTCACATCTGCGAGCGCGTCGACATCCTCGGCATCGATTGCGACGGGGCGTTCGCCGAATACGTCGCCGTGCCGGAGGAGAACGTCTGGCAGGTGCACGAAGACATTCCCGATCACATCGCGGCGGTGCTCGATCCGATCGGCAACGCGATGCACACGGTCATGGCCGCGGGCGTTTCGGGGCGCAGCGTGCTGATCACCGGCGCGGGCATCATCGGGTTGATGGCGGTGACGATCGCGCGCGCTGCGGGGGCGGGGCACATTCTCGTAACGGACGTGGACGATCGGCGCCTGGAGCTGGCGCGGCAGCTCGGCGCGCACGATCTGTTGCGCGGTGACGACGCCGACTGGCCGCGCATCGCGCGGCAGCGCACGCACGGGCAGGGCCCGCAGGTGCTGCTGGAGATGAGCGGCCACCCCAAGGCGATCCAGCAGGGTCTCGATGCGCTGCGCAACGGCGGCACCGCGGCGCTGCTCGGCCTGCCGCCGGACACCGTCGCGCTGGACCTGCCGAACCAGATCATCTTCAAGGGCGCGAAGGTCCTCGGCATCAACGGCCGGCGCATGTTCGAGACGTGGTTCCAGATGGAAAGCTTCCTGCTCTCCGGCCGGCTGAACCTCGACCCGATCATCACCCACCAGCTCGACATGGCCGACTACCAGCGCGGCTTCGAGCTGATGCAATCCGGCGAGGGCATCAAGATCGTCCTGCGCATGCCGGGCGAAGCATGATCGGCCACAGATGAACACAGATAAACACAGATAAGAAGACAGAAGAACAGGAGAGCAGGAGAACAGCATATGAAGCGACGCGACTTGTCGCGTTTCTTTTTTTCTTCTATCTGAGTTCATCCGTGTTCATCTGTGGCTAAAAGAAAAACCAGGAGACCACCATGCCCAACGCGGCATTCGATGAGCGTTGTCAGGCTTTACTGACGGATTTGCAAGACACGGGCCAATACAAGGTCCTGCGCCACATCACCGGGCCGATGGGGCCGACCGTGCAGGTCGAAGGCGTCGGCGAGGTGGTGATGCTCTGCTCCAACAACTACCTCGGCCTCGCCGACCATCCCGAAGTCATCAGCGCCGGCATCGACGGCCTTCGCCAGTACGGCGCGGGCACGGCCTCGGTGCGCTTCATCTGTGGCACACTCGACTGTCACCGCACGATCGAGCAGTCCATCGCCCGGTTCATGGGCAAGGAATCCGCGCTGACCTACGTGAGCTGCTGGAACGCGAACGAAGCGCTGATCCCCACCGTCACCGGCGAAGGCGACGTGATCCTCTCCGATGCGCTCAACCACGCGAGCATCATCGACGCCGCGCGACTGGCCGGCAAGAAGGTCGAGCGCGCGATCTACAACCACAACGACATGGACGATCTGGAGGCGAAGCTGAAACAACATGCCGACAGGCCCACGCGCTGGGTCGTCACCGATGGCGTGTTCAGCATGGAAGGCGACACCGCCCATCTCGATCGCCTCGTCGCGCTCTGCCGCGAGCACGAGGCCATGCTCATCGTCGACGACTCGCACGGCACCGGCGTCCTCGGCGCGGGCGGCCGCGGCACGCACGAATTTTTTGACCTCGTTAACGAAGTCGACATCATCACCGGCACGCTCGGCAAGGCGCTCGGCGGCGCCGCGGGCGGGTTCGTCGCCGGCCCCGCGCACGTGACCGACCTGCTCGTGCAGCGCAGTCGGCCGAGCCTCTTTTCCAACGCACTGCCCGCCACCGTTGCGTGCAGCGCCAACAAGGCGATCGAGGTGCTCGAACGCGAGCCGCAGCGCGTCCAGCGACTGCACGACAACGTCAAGGCCATCCGCGACGGCCTGCGCAGCCTCGGCTACCAGTGCCAGGAATCACCCACCGCCATCATCCCGATCATCATCGGCGACACCGCCGAGGCGATCGCCAAGAGCCAGCGCCTCATGGAGCTGGGCGTCTGGGTCGTCGGCTTCGGTTATCCGGTCGTGCCCAAAGGCGAAGCCCGCCTGCGCGTACAGGTCTCCGCCGCCCTGGAAAGCGAGCACATCGAGCGCGCCCTCGATGCGTTTGGAAAGCTGTAAAGAGTGTTAGCCACAGATGAACACAGATAAACACAGATTAAGAGAAAAGAATCGCGTCCTCGCGATTCATTCAAAATCATCTGTGTTTATCTGTGTTCATCTGTGGCTAATCACCTTTCCCGCCCGCAGCGCCGTGATCATCGCCGCGGCCTTGTCCATCGTTTCTTCGTACTCCGCCGCTGGCTGGCTGTCGGCGACGATGCCGCCGCCGACGCCCATGTCGACGTGACCGCGGCCGGTCGCGTCGGTCTCGATGCACATGGTGCGGATGGCGATGTTCAGGCACGCTTCCTTGCCGTGGATGTAGCCGATGGCGCCGCAGTAGACGCCGCGGCGGACCGGCTCCAGTTCGTCGATGATTTCCATGGCGCGCACCTTCGGCGCGCCGGTGATCGACCCGCCCGGCATCGTGGCGCGCAGCAGGCTGGCGAGGTCCTTGCTTTCGTGCAATGTGCCGGTGACGGTGGCGACGCCGTGGTGGATCGTCGGGTGCGACTCGATGGTGCGCTCCTGCGCGACGCGCACCGAGCCGTAGCGGCAGACCTTGCCCAGGTCGTTGCGCAGCAGGTCCACGATCATGTGCAGTTCGGCCGCGTCCTTCTCACTGTCGCGCAGCTCGTCGGGTGCTGCGCTGGCGGGGCGCGTGCCCTTGATCGGGCGCGTGGTCACTTCGCCGTTCGGTGACACTTCCAGAAACAGTTCCGGTGACGTGGACGCGATCGCGCGGCGCGGTCCGTCGCCGAGCAATTCGATGTAGGCGCCGTACCAGGCGGGCGATTCGGTGGCCAGGGCATCGAACAGCGCGCGCGTGTCGCCGGCGAACGGCGCGGTGAGGCGATGCGTGAGATTCACCTGGAACACGTCGCCCGCCGCGATGTAGTCGATCACGCGCTGCACGCACGCTTCGTAATCGGCCCGGTTGACGACGCTCACCGCCTCGCCCGCTTCGTATGCTCCAACGCGCGGTGACGCTTCATGCAGCTTCGGCACATCGCCATCCGTCGCCCACGTGCCGCAGGCATACCACGCATCCTCCGCCGCGTCGTGCACCAGCCAGCCCGGACAGCGGTGCATCTGCACCACCGGCCAGTCGCGGTCGGCCGCGGCGCGGCGCGGCATCCGCTCGATCGTGCGGTTCAGGTCGTAACCCAGATGCCCGATCCACATCGCCTCGTCGTCGTGCATCACCGCGCGCAGGTCGCGCAGCGGCCGATGCGACCATTCGCCCTCGAACGGACATTCCTCCGGCGCACCGATCCAGTCGCTGCGCGGCTCGTCGCCTTCCAGCAGCCGAAAGCGATACGCCCCGCACGGCTCGGCGAGCACGGAATAGCGCGACCAGCGCGGGTGATACCGGCCGGCATGCAGCATCACCACCGCGCGGTCGCGCGGCCAGCGACGCAGCGCTTCCAACGGCGTCATCGACCACGGCAAAGACAAGCCCTCAACGCGCATGCGCGGCATCATAGCGGGTTCAACTTCCCCCGTGCCGACGGTCGCA
>JBMCXL010000186.1:0-6410 GCA_048621015.1 Phycisphaeraceae bacterium | reverse complement strand
AGCCCACGCTGCCCGCGCCGGACCAGCCGCTGTTCGATGAAGAGCACTGGCAGCGCCGCACCGAGCGCCGGCGCGAGGTGCGCCCGCCCGCCCTCGCCCGCCGCGAGCCGGCGCAGCCGCGCGAGCCCGCGCCTGAAACCGACGTAGACGACGGCGAAACACCGGACGAAGCGCCGCAAGAAGAAGCACCAGGCGAACAGGACGAACAAGAAGAACAGGAAGAACAGGAAGAAATCGTCACCGCCGCGCCGAGCGATGAGCAGGCCGGCCCACCCACACCGGACGCCGAGCCCGGCGTGCTGCCCACCGCCGGCATCCTGCGCCTCAGCGCCGATCGCGTCTACTCGCCCGGCGGCGACGAAAACGTGCTCATGCTCATCGGCAACGTGCGCCTGTTCTACGACCACCGCACGGAGAACCGCCAAGTCACGCTTCAGACCGAGCAGGCCGTGCTGTTCCTCGGCGACGATGGCGAAGACGAAAACGAAGGCGAAGCAACTGGCGGGCCGGTTGCCGACGACGCCACCAGCTTCGATCAGCGCCTCGACGCCTCCGTCGTGCGCGGCATCTACCTTGAAGACAACGTCGTCATCACCGACGGCGAGTTCACCGTCCGCGCGCCGCGCATCTTCTACGATCTCGGCCGCCAGCGGGCGCTGCTCTTTGAAGCGGTGATGTACACCTACGACATCGAGCGCGAGGTCCCGCTCTACGTGCGTGCCGACCTGCTGCGCCAGCTCTCGCGTCACAACTTCGAGGCGCGCGGCGTGCGGATCACCACCAGCGCCTTCGCCGAGCCGCACTTCGCCATCGGCGCCGGCCGCGTCACGCTGGAGCAGCGCGACCGGCCCGAAGGCGGCGGGGATCAGTTCTTCACCGCCACGCACACCACCTTTGAAGCGTTCGGCGTGCCCGTGTTCTACTGGCCCTACCTCGCCGCCGAAACCGAGGACATCCCCATCCGCTCCGCCGGCTTCGGCTACTCCAGCGACACCGGCGTCGAGGTCACCACGCGCTGGGACCTGTTCGCCCTCGCCGGCCGCCGCGCGCCCGACGACGTCGACGCCGACCTCGCCCTTGACTACCGCGGCGAGCACGGCCCCGCCACCGGCGTCGAACTTGAATACGACCCCGACGGCATGCACGGCCAGCTCGACAGCTACCTCCTGCCCACCGACGAAGGCACCGACCGCATCGCCAACCGCAACGACATCGAACACGAAGACGAAACCCGCGGCTTCGTCCACTGGCGCCACCGCCACGAGCTCACCGACGACTGGCGCCTTCAACTCGAAGCCAACCACGTCTCCGACGAGACGTTCCTCGAAGAGTTCTTCCCCGACGAGGCCGCCACCGCACGCCCCTACGAGACCTCCCTTTATCTCGCCCGCCAGCAGGACGACGAGATGATCGACCTGCTCGCCACCGCCAACTTCAACGACTTCACCCCCCAGCTCACCCAGCTCCAGACGCCCGGCTACGACGTCGAAAAAGCGCCCGAGATCGGCTATTACCGCATCGGCACCAGCTTCTGGCAGGATCGGCTGACCTGGTACAGCGAAAACCGCGTCAGCCACCTGCGCGCCGACTTCGGCGAAGACACCCCCGCCGACCGCGGTTTCACCCAGGGCCAGTCGCTCGCGCTGTTCGGCTTCGGCCGCAACACCAGCTTCGAGCAGAACGCCGATGCGATGAACTTTCCCGACGACTGGCGCACGCGCTTCGACACGCGCCAGGAGATCAGCGCCCCGCTCCAGGCCGGCGCATTTCACATCACGCCCTACCTCGCCGGCCGGTTCACCGCCTACGACGAGGACTTCGATCAGTTCAGCGGCGAAGAGGATCAATACCGCCTCTGGGGCGCGGCCGGCACGCGCTTCGATACGCAGTTCCATCGCGAGTACGACGCCGAGAGCGAGTTGCTCAACGTTCAGGGCCTGCGCCACATCGTCGAGCCGGCCGCGGACCTGTTCGTGATGGCGTCCACCATCGAATCGGCAGACCTGCCCGTCTACGACCCGCAGGTCGAAGCGATCGCCGAGGGCGCGGGCGCGCGCCTCGGCGTGACCAACACGCTCCAGACCCAGCGCGGCGGCCCGGGGCGCTGGCGAAACGTCGACTGGGTCGAGCTTCAGACCGACCTGGTCCTGCGCAGCGACGACGCCGACCTCGCCCATCCCCTGCCGCGCTTCTACCCCTATCGCCCGGAATACTCCACCGGCGGCGATCACTTCTACTCCCGACTGCTCTGGATGGTCAGCGACACGCTCGGCGTCAGCGGCGACCTGACTTACAACTTCGAGAACGACACGCTCGCCGAGTGGCGCCTCGGTGCGACGCTCGATCACACGCCGCGCCTGCGCTCCTTCCTGACCTACAGCGAGATCGACCCGCTCGCCAGCCGACTGCTCACCTACGGCTTCGACTACCAGCTCACCACCAAGTACCGCCTCGGCTTCCAGCATCGCCTGGACTTCGGCGAAAACGACTCGCGCACCCTCCGCCTCTCCCTCGAACGCCGCCTGCCCCAGTGGCGCCTGCGCCTCTACGCGTCCGTCGACGAGGTCGATGACGAGCAGACCGTCGGCCTCGTGTTCGTTCCCGAAGGCTTCGGCCGCGGCGCCGCCGGCCTCGACGAGAACTTCCTTCGCCGCTGACGCCAGTCCTGAGCGAGTCCGCGAGCGAAGAGCGGGATCGTCCACCTGACTCCACCACCCCGCCCGCTTATACTGACTGTCTTACCCCCGGTTCCCACGACGCGACGCCCACGGAGACCCGCCCGTGTTCAAGTTCTTCCGGCAGTACAACAAGCTGATCCTCGTGGTCGGCGCGGCCTTCCTCATGGTCGCCTTCCTCATCCAGCCCGTCCTGAGCATGTTCATGGGCTCGCCCGGCGACCGCCCCATCGGCAGCATCAACGGCGAGCAGCTCACCCTCACCGACCAGCACACCGCCGCCTCCGAGATCGAGATCCTCTCCCAGCTCCACCCCGTGCTCGGCTACAGCGCCCGTGCCATGGCCGCGTCGGACGGCTCGGTCGACGCCGAGAAGTGGCTGCTCATGGTCCGCGACGCCCGACGCCTCGGCCTGAGCGCCAGCGAAAGCATGACCCGCGAGATCCTCACCGCCCTCGAGGTGGACCGCCCCCAGGTCAACGAAGCCGCCCGCCGCTTCGGCGCCTCGGACGATTTCGCCTACCAGGCCGTGCGCCACTGGATCATGCTCCAGCAATACGCCGCGCTGGTCAGCGGCCAGGAGCACGCCCCGCCCACGCAGATCGTGCAGTACGCCGACCTCTACAACCAGGCGATGCGCAGCGAAAACCAGTGGATGATCTTCCAGGTCCAGATGGCGCTCGGCCGCGGGTGGATCGAAGGCCCGCCCCGCCTCAGCGAGCCGCTCGTGCAGTGGTACCTCAGCGAGCAGCAGGCCACCGTCTCCGGCGAAGCGCTGCTCGTCAGCGCCGAGCGATACCTCGACAGCATCGAAACACCCGACGACAGCACGCTCCAGGAACTGTTCGAGGAACACCGCGACGACCTGCCCGGCGAAGGCGAGCCCTACGGCTTCGGCTACAAGTACCCCGACCGCATCCAGCTCGAATGGCTCGCCTTCCCCATCGAGACGCTGCGCGATCACGTCGAGGTGCAATACCACGAAGCGCTGGAGTATTACCAGCAGCACCCGGAAGAATTCCGCGCCGAAGAGGACGAGGAGGACGAAGAGGAAACGGAAGCGGACGGCGAAGAAGGGGATGACGCGCAGGACGCGCCCGACCTGCAACCGTTCAACGACGTGCGCGACGGGATCATCGATCAGCTTCGCGACGAGAAAGCCGAGCAGCTCGCCCGGCAGATGGTCAGCGCCGCCCAGTCGGAGCTGTTCAGCGAGTTGCGCCGGCTGTCGGAGCGCGGCGGCTACCGGCAGATCCCTGACGATTTCGAGCCGACGCCGTTCGAAACCATCGCCGACACGCTGGAAGAGCAGTTCGGCGTCCGCCCGCGCATCGAGCGCCGCGTGGACCAGTGGCTGCCCGCGGACCAGTGGAGCGAGCTGGAAGGCCTCGGCGAAAGCCACGTGCAGGATCGACCCCAGGCGCGCTTCGCCGCCTACGTGCAGAGCGCGCGCGAGCTGGAGCCGGCCGAGGACAACACGCTGACCACGATGCGCCTCCAGGTGCAGGTCCCCAGCCGACCGATGCAGGGCACCGACGGCTCGCGCTACCTGTTCCGTCTCACCGATGTGCAGCCGACCCATGCCCCCGACTCGCTCGAGGAGGTGCGCGAGCAGGTCGTCGCGGACGCCCGCCGCAGCGCCGCCTACGACACGCTCACCGAGCAGCAGGACCAGTGGACGCAGCGCGCCATCGAGGAAGGCTTCGACACCCTCGCCGAGCAGCCGCACGTGACGCGTCAACCCATCGACGCGATCCCGCGCCGCCGCATGGGCATGGGCGGTGAGCTGACCGTGCCGTCGATCCCCGGCATCGGCAGTCACGCCGAGCTGGTCGACGCCCTGTTCGAGACCGCCCAGCGCGTCACCGACCGCGGCCGCGAATCCGTCGACGCCGCGCCCGGGGCCGAGCGCATCGGCGCGGTGGCGGTCGATCCGGCGCTGAGCCTGGTGGTCTATCGCCTCGACGACTACCAGCCGCTGACGCGCAGCCAGCTCGAGCAGCTCGCCGAGAGCCCCCAGATCGAAGGCGGCATTAACAGCCTGCTGCTCGGCGAGGCCGGCGGCGCGGCGCTGAGCAAGGAGGCCGTCGCCCGCCGCGTCGGCTTCGAGCGCGCGGAAAGCGGCGTTCCCGCCGACGACGGCCAGCCCCAACCGCCCCAGCGCCGCCCCGGCTCGCTCTGAGCACACGCCCGGCAAGCCGCCCACGGCGACGAAACACCAGTAAAATTTTACTAAAACACGTCGCACACAACGCCGCGTTCGGAGTCATGCCGCCGGCTCGGTCGGCGAACGACGCGGCCCGACCACTTTCCCTTCCGCGTTTTTTCCCGCGTCATGCGGCGCAAATAATGCCCGGCTCCGCTCACCGCCGCGCCCAGCCTGTGCGCACGCAGGTCTTGTGCGCAAGTTAATTTTCCTTAAAATCAATCCGTCGGTCATTCGCGATCAGGTTAATTCGCGGCCGCCCGCGGCTGCGCAGAAGGGACATCTCCATGAAAGCGCCTCTCGGTTCGAACACGCGGACTCGGTTCGGTATGCGTTGGTGCGCGGCGCTGGCCGCCCTGCTGGCGCTGGGCCTCTTCGGCGCCAGCGAAACGCGGGCGAGCGAAGCCACCGTGCTCGCGGCCGATGGCGAAGCGCAGTTGTCCATCGTGATCGCCGACGGCGCCGACGAGAAGGTGCGCACCGCGGCGCAGGATCTCGCGGCCTATCTTCAGCGCATCAGCGGCGCCGCGTTCGAGGTCACCACCGGTGACGGCGCGGCCGGCCTCGTGCTCGGTCAGCCGACCGACTTCCCCGCCCTGCCGATCGATCAGCGCTTCGGCGACACGCCCTTCGAGCGCGATCATTACCGCATCGCCTCCACCGGCGACGGCCTCTACCTGCTCGGCGCCACGCCGCAGGCGGTCGAGTTCGCCGTGTGGGACCTGCTGCACCGCTTCGGCTACCGCATGTTCTTCCCCATTGAAACGTGGGAGATCGTGCCCGAGCACGAGCGCCTCGAAATCGACATCGACGTCACCGAACAACCGTCCTACTACAACCGCAGCGGGCCGCGCGGCGCGATGCGCATGGGCCATCGGCCGTGGGCGCAGGAAGGTTGGCGCAACTGGCGCATCCGCAACCGCACCACGCCGACGTTCAGTCTCCACACCGGCCACGCCTACCTCAGCCTGATCCGCCGCAACCAG
Organism: Phycisphaeraceae bacterium; assembly: GCA_048621015.1. Lineage (GTDB taxonomy): Bacteria > Planctomycetota > Phycisphaerae > Phycisphaerales > Phycisphaeraceae > JBMCXL01. The sequence continues at coordinate 543 of JBMCXL010000186.1, read as the reverse complement.
GAGGCGTTCGACAACCACCCTGAGTTCTTCGCCAAGATCGACGGCGAGCGCAAGCAACACCGCGGCGCCAAGATCTGCATCGGCAACGAAGCGCTGCGCGAGCTGGTCGTGCAGGACACCCTCGCGCGCATCGAAGCCAACCCCGACCTGGACTCCATCTCGCTCGACCCCAGCGACGGCAGCGGCTGGTGCGATGAAACCTGCGAGAAGTGCGCGCCGCTCGGCTCGGTCTCCGACCGCGTCGTGCTGCTGGTCAACCAGGTCGCCGAAGCGATCGAGGAAAAATTCGACCGCACCTACTACATCGGCATCTACGCCTACAACGACTATTCCCTGCCGCCGACGATCGACCTGCACCCCAACGTGATCCCCAGCCTCGCCACCGCGTTCATCCGCGGCGACCAGACGTTCGACGACATGCTCGAAGGCTGGTCCGCGAAGGCGAACATGATGGGCATCCGCGAATACTACGGCGTCTACTCGTGGAACTCCTCCATGCCCGGCAGCGCCCGCGCCGCCCGCGTCGACTACATCGCACGCACC
>JBMCXL010000185.1:0-6451 GCA_048621015.1 Phycisphaeraceae bacterium | reverse complement strand
CCCATGCACCTCACCTGCCAACATCGCCTCACCACCGCCGTCCACCCCAGCCCGCACGTCATGCAGGTCGCGGCCATGTTCGGTCTCGGCGTCGATCAGCAACGCCAGATCCAGGTCATCCCGCCCACCGACCTGTACCTGCACCCCCACCAGCTCATCTTCCTCACCGGCGCCTCCGGCAGCGGCAAGTCCACCCTCCTGCATGACATCGAACGCGCAGCGCAACAGCGCGACGACGCCCGGCTCATCCGCTTCGACCGCCTGCCCGAGCCACCCGATGCGCCGCTGGTCGATTGCTTCGGCGATGCGCCCCTGAAAACAATCCTGCGCTGGCACAGCCTCGCCGGCCTGAACGACGCGTTCGTCATGCTTCGCCGACCCGCCGAGCTTTCCGACGGACAGCGCTACCGCTTCCACCTGGCGCGCGCCATGGCCGAGGTGGAGCGCTACGCCGCGCCCGAGGGGGAGCGGCCGCTGCCGGTCGTCCTCGCCGACGAGTTCGCCGCCACGCTCGACCGCCTCACCGCCCACATCCTGGCGCGCAACGCGCGCAAGTGGGTCGACCACACGCCCATCTGCCTCATCGTCGCCACCACCCACGACGACCTGCTCGAACCGCTGCAACCCGAAGTCCTCATCGAAAAGCACCTCGGCGAGCGCATCGACGTCATCGAACGCCACAAAGTATGAAGCGACGCGACTTGTCGCGTTCCCACCTGCTCCATCCATGACCACCCCGCTGCAACAACGCTTCGCGCAATTGCCCGCGCCGCACCTCGCCGACGCCCTGGAGCTTGTCGCCGGCTCCCTGCGCGACTACCAGGCACTCGCCGAGCATCACTACCGCGCCCAGCGCCCCGGCACCGTGATGCGCGTGCTCGCGCTGCGCGATCACCGTCCGACGGTCGTCGGCCGCTTCCTCCAGCAGCGCGACCAGACGCAGACCGTCGGCGTGCTCGTCGAGTCCCTGTCGACCCTGCAATGCCGCCTGCGCGACTGGGCGCTGCGCGAGCGCTTCGGCTCATGGTTGCCGGCCGGGCAGCGCTCGCGCCTGCTCTGCGCCGAGCTGCGCTGCATCAGCCGCGTCGTGATCGATCCGCGCTGGCGCGGCCTGGGCCTGGCGGTGCGCCTCGTGCGCCACGCGCTGGACACCGCCACGACGCCGTTCACTGAGGCGCTGGCGGCCATGGGCCGCGTGCACCCGTTCTTCGAGAAGGCGGGCATGACCGCGTATCACCGGCCGCCGCACCCGTTCGATGCGCGCCTCATCGCCGCGCTGGAGCGCATCGGTCTGCAACCGCGCGACCTGGCCGCGCTGGCGCAGACCTGGCGCACGATCGAGGCGCAGCCACCGGTGACGCGCGACTGGCTGTTGAAAGAGCTGCATCGCTGGTACCGCCAGAACGGCGGCGGCCGGGCGCGCCAACACAGCACCGATCCGCACACCCATCTGCACCTGGCGCAGCAGCGGTTGCTGCTGGAGCCGGTCTATTACCTGCACGACAACCGCTGAAGCCGAGCGATCGCCTTCCCTCGGCTTTCGGCCTTGTGCGACCCCGGAACGACATCATGGACCTCATCGAAATTCCCCTGGAACAACTGCGCCCGCACCCGCACAACAGCAACGTCATGCCCGAGCGCCTGCTGGCCAGGCTCACCGCGCACATCGAGCGCACCGACCGCTACCCGCCGCTGATCGTGCGCCCGCTCGGTGACGGCACGTACCAGATACTCGACGGCCACCACCGCGCCGAAGCGCTGCGCCGCCTCGGCCGCGCGGCGGCGCGCTGCGTGGCGTGGGAGGTCGACGACGACGAGGCGCTGCTGCTGATGGCGACGCTCAACCGCCTGGAGGGTGACGATGATGCGTCGAAGCGCGCCGCGCTGCTGGCACGGCTCAGCGAACGGCACGACCTGAAGACACTGGCAGCGCAACTGCCCGAGCGCTCCGAGCAGTTGAAGAAGCTGCTGGCGTTGAATGACCCCGCGCCGCCCCCGCGGCCGCCGCAGCCGATCGACCAGATGCCGCAGGCCGTCCATTTCTTCCTCCTGCCCGAACAGCGCCGCCGGCTCGACCAGCGGCTGAAGGCGATCGGCGGCTCGCGCGAGGCAGCGCTGATGACGCTGGTTGATCGACGATCGTGACAGTAATCAAACGCCTGGACATGGAGAAGTGACATGCCAAGGAAGATCGGCGCGCGGCGGCGCGCGGCCTTGATTCGTGACCTTTTCAACGCGAGCCACGACGTGATCGCGCTGGCGGAGATGCACGGCCTCTCGCCGGACGCTCTGGCCACGTGGGCGGGTGAGGGAAACAACCAGCGCTGCCTGCGCGGCCTGTGCACCCTCGCCGACCTGCAGGCGCAGCTGCTGCTGAGCCGGTACCGGTTGCACACCGCGGCGCGCCTCGTGCGCCTGGGCACCGACCAGGACCAGCAGGTCAACGCGGACGTGGCGCGCAAGGCATGCGTCGACGTGCTTCGGATGGATCTGAAGCGCGCCGAGGCCGATGCGGACGCGGAAACATCAACCGACGCGCTCGATGATGCAGCCTCGCTGCGCGCGGTGCTGTACGGCGAGGATGGGCGCACCGACGAGGAGTGATCGACATGCGAACGCCACGAGACCAGCGACGACGGAGGCGCGTGCGCCGATGGATGGGGCTGCGGCCGCGGACGGCGCGCGAGCTGCATCGGTTCGTGCGCGTGGCGCTCGGATTGGATGTGCCGCGCGCGGCGCCGTTTGAGTACCTGGTGCACGCATTTTTTGAGGGGAGCCCATCCGGAGCTTCGCTGCGCTCCGGACCGGTTTGTGAGGAACGAAGCGCGGATTGCGTGGTGTGGGCGAATCGGGGTGGGGGGAAGACATTGCTCGGGGCGGTGGCGACGTTGCTGGATCTGCTGTTCAAGCCGGGCGTGCAGGTGCGCATCCTGGGCGGGTCGCTGGAGCAGTCGGCGAAGATGCACGCGCACCTGGTGGCGCTGTGCGATCGGCCGATGGTGCGTTCGCTGCTGGATGGCGAACCGACGCAGCGGCGCGTGCGCCTGGTCAATGGCAGCGCCGCGGAGGTGCTGGCGCAGTCACAGCGCAGCGTGCGCGGCGTGCGCGTGCACAAGCTGCGCTGCGATGAGGTGGAGCTGTTCGATCCGGAGGTGTGGCAGGCGGCGCAGCTCGTGACGCGCAGTGGGTATTGCGGCGATGTTTACGTGCACGGCAGCGTCGAGGCGCTGAGCACGATGCATCGGCCGGGGGGATTGATGGGGCGGCTGGTGGCGGGGACGGAAGATGGGGAAGGGGGCGGCGGATCCGGACCTTCGCTGCGCTCAGGACCGGCTTATGGCGGGCGTGGGCGGCGGGTGTTTCGGTGGAATTATCTGGATGTGATCGAACGGTGTCCGGAGGGTCGGCCGTGCGCGTCGTGCGTGCTGTGGGAAGATTGTCGCGGGCGGGCGAAGGCGGCGCGCGGGTTCATGAAGGTGGACGACCTGGTGGCGCAGTGGCAGCGCAGCTCGCGCGAGACGTGGGCGGCGGAGATGGTGTGCAAGCGGCCGCGACGCAGCGAAAGTGTTTATCCGAACTTCGACCTCGCGCGACACGTGGGAGAGATGGCGGATGGTTCGCCGCCGGTGTTGATCGGCGGAATGGATTTCGGGTTGCGCAGTCCGCTGGTGATGTTGTGGGCGCACGTGGCGGGCGAGCGGCTGCACGTGGTGGATGAATACGTGGAGGAGGGGCGCACGCTCGAGCAGCATCTGCATGCGATCGCGCAGCGCGGGTGGGCGAGGCCGGCGTGGGTGGGCGTGGACCCGGCGGGCCGGCAGCGCAACAGCCACAGCGGGTTGACGGACATCGACGTGCTGCGTGCGCATGGCTATGTCGTGCGGGCGCGGCCGAGCGCGGTGCAAGAGGGGATCGAGCGGTTGCGCCGACGGTTCGACCGGGACACGCTGCGCGTTCATCCGCGTTGTGTGAAGCTGATCGAGGCGCTGCGCAATTATCATTTCGATCATCAGCGGCCGCACTCGGAAGCGCCGGTGAAAGACGGGCCGGACCATGCGTGCGATGCGCTGCGGTACATGGTGGTGAACCTGGAGCGCGGGCCGGCGGCGGTGACGGTGGCGCGGTACGTGTAAGTGGTCCAGTGGCCGAGTGGATCAGGTGTGGTCGTGCCGACCGCCTGGGCGGCGCGGCGGGCGTGGATGAGCTATCATCAACGCGATGGGTGCTTCACTGTCACGACGTCAGCCGATGGAAGTCGGCCGATTCGGCATCGGCCGGGACGAGCTGCCCGCGCTCGAGGCCGGGCCGGTGGATCTCGCCGCGTGGTTCGCGCGGGCGGACGATCCGGAGGCGGCGCGCCGGCCGATCGATCTGGAGATCGGCTCGGGCAAGGGCACGTTTCTCGTGCGCCAGGCGGCGGCGCGGCCCGGGGTGAACCACCTCGGCGTGGAGTATGCCAAGGCGTACTGGCGCTACACCGCCGACCGGGTGCGCCGGCACGGGCTGGAGAACGTGCGCGTCGTGCATGCCGAGGCGGGCGCGTTCGTGCGGTGGCACTTGCCCGACGCGTCGATCAGGCAGGTGCACATCTATTTTCCCGATCCGTGGCCGAAGAAGCGCCATCACAAGCGGCGATTGATTCAGGCGCGGTTCCTGCGCGAGCTGTGGCGCGTGCTTGCGCCGCCGCGGGAGGGTGACACGGAGTGCGGGCAGGTGCGTATCGCCACGGACCACGCGGACTATTTCGCATGGATCGAGAAGGCGGCCGCGGCGGTGAGCGACATCTACGAGCGCCGGCCGTTCGAGCCGCCCGCCGCGGCGGATGAAGGGGAATGGGTCGGCACCAATTACGAGCTGAAGTTCCGCGAGGTGCATACCGTGCAGGGGTTGATCCTGCGCAAGGTTGACGGGCCGCGCTGAGGACGGCCGCTGGCGGCTTCGCGCAGCGGCTGGACTTCGGACGGTCTCGCGAAGCCGCCAGCGGCGGGGGGCCCGGGCCTGGTGGGGATGGGACGGCACGCATGTGGAAAATCATGCTTGCATGGTGGGGCGTGCTGGGATACAGATAGTCGGCACGCCCACTCGGTCATGGGGGGAGCCGCGCGGCGGCGCCTGGCCGGGCGCGTTTTTCACGTCAGTCTGAGTCACACGTTCAGGGAAAGGAAGCTGAGATGAGCAGCAACCGCGGCGTCGTCTACGAGGGACCGGGCAAGGTCGAGGTGCAGGACATCGGCGATCCCAAGCTCGAATTGGAGTACAAGGGCAAAAAGCGCAAGTGCAACCACGGCGCGATCCTCAAGATCGTCACCACCAACATCTGCGGCTCCGACCAGCACATGGTCCGCGGCCGCACCACCGCGCCCGCCGGCCTGGTGCTCGGACACGAAATCACCGGCGAGGTCATCGAGACCGGCCCGGACGTCGAGTTCATCAACAAGGGCGATCTCGTTTCCGTGCCGTTCAACATCGCCTGCGGCCGATGCCGCAACTGCAAGGAACGCGCCACCGGCGTCTGCCTCAACGTCAATCCCGACCGCCCCGGCGCGGCCTACGGCTATGTCGACATGGGCGGATGGATCGGCGGACAGGCGGAATACGTCATGGTGCCTTACGCCGACTTCAACCTGCTCAAGTTCCCCGACAAAGACCGCGCGATGGAGCGCATCACCGACCTGACGCTGCTGTCGGACATCCTGCCGACCGGCTATCACGGCGCGTACACCGCCGGCGTCACCACGGGCAGCACCGTCTACGTCGCCGGCGCGGGACCGGTCGGCCTCGCGTGCGCATTCTCGTGCCAGTTGCTCGGCGCGGCGGTCGTGATCGTCGGCGACCTGATCGACGAGCGCCTCAAGCAGGCGCGCAGCTTCGGTTGTGAAACGGTCGATCTGAAGAAGAGCGCCAGTCTGCCGGAGATGGTCGAGAAGATCATCGGCGTGCCCGAGGTCGATTGCGCGGTCGATTGCGTCGGCTTCGAGGCGCACGGCGCCGGCAAGGAAGCGGACGAGGAGAAGCCCGCCACCGTGCTGAACCAGACGATGGACGTCACGCGCGCCAACGGCGGCATCGGCATCCCCGGCCTGTACGTCACCGACGACCCCGGCGCCAAGGACGAAGCCGCCCAGCACGGCTCACTGTCCATCCGCCTCGGTCTGGGCTGGGCCAAGAGCCACCACTTCCAGACCGGCCAGTGCCCGGTGATGAAGTACAACCGCAACCTGATGATGAAGATCCTCCACGACGACAACTGCCGCCCCGCCGACGCGGTCAACGCCACGATCATCAGCCTCGACGAGGCGCCGCAGGGCTACAAGGACTTCGACCAGGGCGCGGCCAAGAAGTTCGTCATCGACCCGCACGGCATGGTCGCGGCGTGAGGCGCGTGCTACTTTCAATCAACCACCCACCAAGGCCCGTTCGCGGGCCTTTTTTACGCGCACGCCACGTCATG
>JBMCXL010000184.1:0-6451 GCA_048621015.1 Phycisphaeraceae bacterium | reverse complement strand
GGCCGTGGCCGCGCTGGCGTGGCTGTCCATCGCGGCGGCGGCGGTGGCGGGGCACATTTTCCCGCTGTGGCTGCGGCTGCGCGGCGGCAAGGGCGTGGCGACGGGGCTCGGCGCGGTACTCGGGCTCTGGCCGGTGGTCACGCTTCCCGGATTGGCGGCGGGGGTCATCTGGCTGGCGGTGGTGAAGGCCAGCGGGTACGTGAGCCTGGCGAGCATGAGCGCGGCGGTCGCGCTGCCGGTGCTGACCTTGCTGAGCGCGCTGCTGCTGGATCTGTCCGCGGGCGAAGTCGCGGTCTACACCGCCGTCACCGCGCTGCTCGCGGGGCTGGTGGTGTTGCGCCATCGCAGCAACATCGCGAAGCTGCGCGCCGGCACGGAGCCGCGCGTGGCGTGGGCGGGCAAAAAAGCGGAATCCTGATTCCGCACCAGTTCGCTTACTTTCCTCCATCCATTTCCGCGTCCGCGTCCGCTTCTGTCTCCGGTTCCGGCTCCGGTTCCGGTTCCGGTTCCATCTCTGTTCCCATCTCCGCCGGCTGCTCCGCGTCGGCTTCGGCCGGTTCGACGCGGTCGCTGATTTCCGCCGGCTGCTCGTCGAGTCGCGCGCGGATGCGCCGCAGCACCGCGAGGCCGATCTGCTCATCCCCACCAATGCCGGCCCGGACCGCGATGCGCGTTTGCTCCTCGCTCTGGCGCTCCGCGCGTACGTCGATCTGCCGACGCGCCTCCGTGCGCGCCACGATCAGCCCCTCGTCGTCCGCCAACTCGCGCGTGACGATCGTCAGCCCCATGTCCGTCAGCGTGTCCTCCGCGGCGCGCACCACCGCCGCGGGCGACGCCTCGACCGTGGTGCGCACCGTCCCCAGCGCATTGGTCACGCCCGGCTGCGAGGTCTCGCAGCCGACCAGCACCACCAACAGCGCCAGCACGCCCAACAGAAATCCGTTCATCCGCCGCATGGCTTGATTACGCATGACTCGCTCCTTGCGTTGGTTGCAGAACAAAAGTGGTCAAGTGGTCCAGTGGCCGAGTGGCCTGGCCTGCTTGGCGCGTCGTGGCTTTTTACTCGGCCACTGGACCGCTCGGCGACTTCCGCCCTCACGTTTGGTCCTTTTCATAAAGAAAGCTCGTCACCGCGCCCAGCGCCACGACGGCGGCGATCACCGCCAGGGTGCCGAACGGATACATCCATTGGTCAGTGAACAGCGCGCTCGCGCCGCCGCAGGCCAGCAGCGTCGCCGCGAGGGCGGCGAGCAGGATGGTGCGCAGGCGTCGGGCGAGTCGGTCGCCGCGCTCGTAGCGGTCGGTGAGCCGCGCGCTGCGCACGCCTTGGCCGGTGGTGCGGTCGAAGTGCTGGCCGCACTCCGGGCATTCGCCCTGCCAGCCGAGGCCGGACAGGTCGTAGCCGCACGCGGTGCAATGGGTGGAGCTGTCGTCCGTCGTCATCGCGCCTTCATCGTACCGCGCCGCGATTTCGCGGGGCGCGCGGCCTTGCCCTACAATCCCGAACGCTCTTCACAGGTTGCTGGAACATGAACATGAGTGAATCCCACGGACCGGTGCTGTTGATCGTCCGCGACGGTTGGGGCTGCAACCCGAACCCGGCACACGACAAGTTCAACGCCGTCAAGCTCGCCAGCACGCCGCGCTGCGATGCGCTGCTGCGCGATTATCCCTGGACGCTGATCCACACCAGCGGCGAGGACGTCGGCCTGCCCGAGGGCACCATGGGCAACAGCGAGGTCGGCCACCAGAACCTCGGCGCCGGCCGCGTGGTCGACCAGGAATCAGTGCGCATCACCAAGGCGATCCGCGAAGGCTCGTTCTTCGAGAACGAAGCGCTGGTCGAAGCTGTGCAGCGCGCCAAGACGAACCACCGCTACGTCCACCTGTTCGGCATCGCCTCCGACGCGGGCGTGCACGGCCTGCTCGATCACCTTTACGCCTGCCTCGAACTGTGCCAGCGCCACGACCACGACAAGGTCGCGCTGCATCTCTTTACCGACGGCCGCGACACCGGCCCGTTCACCGGCAAGGGCTATATCGAGCAGATCGAGCAGAAATGCCGCGAAATCGGCGTCGGTCGCATCGCCACCATCATTGGCCGCTACTACGCCATGGATCGCGACAACCGCTGGGAGCGCGTCCAGCGCGCCTACCAGGCGCTCACCCACGCCGGAGCGCAGCGCAGCGAAGCTCCGGATCGCTTCCCCGCCGCTCCCGCCGCCGTCCAGCACTACTACGACCACCCCACCAACGACTCCCAGCACGGTGACGAATTCATCACCCCGCGCACGATCGGCAACGACTGGCAGGACACGCGCATCACCGACGGCGACAGCGTCATCTTCTACAACTACCGCGGCGATCGCCCGCGCGAGTTGACGCGCGCTTTCATGCAGCCGGACTTTTACGGCCACGTCAAACCTTCACCCGACACCGGCGAAAAAGGCTTCGACCGCGGTGAAAAGCTCGACCTGCGCTACGTCACCATGACCGCCTACGAGGAAGAGTTCACCAACTTCCCCGGCTTGCGTGTGGCGTTCCCCAAGCCGCCGAAGATGATCGACATCGCCGGCGAATACCTGTCGAAGCTCGGCAAGCGCCAGTTCCGCTGCGCCGAGACGGAGAAGTTCCCGCACGTCACGTTTTTTTTCAACGACTACCGCGACGAGCCGTTCGAGGGCGAGGATCGCGCCATGGCGCAGTCGCCGAAGGTCGCCACCTACGATCTTCAGCCGGAAATGAGTGCGTTCGAGGTGCGCGATCATGTGCTCGAAGCGCTGCGCGCTGAACCGGGCTATGACTTCATCCTCGTCAACTTCGCCAACGGCGACATGGTGGGCCACACCGGCAAGCTCGACGCTGCGATCAAGGCGATCGAGACGGTCGATCAATGCGTCGGCGACATCGTCGACGCCGCGCTTGCGCGCCACGGCAAGCTCATCGTCACCGCCGACCACGGCAACGCCGAGCAGATGTGGGACCCCGACACCGACAACGCCCACACCGCGCACACGCTCTACGCCGTCGAATGCATCCTCGTTGATCCCGCCGCGCGCGAACGGACGCTGCGCGAGGGCGGCCGCCTCGCGGACGTCTTCCCCACCCTCCTCGCGATGATGAATCTCGACCAGCCCGAGGCGATGACGGGCCAGTCGCTCCTGGCGTGATGGCGATCGGCGAATGATGCAACGGCCGTTTTCCGGAGATCAGGGGGCACGGCACCACAGTTGCCGTACCCCCCCACTGCCAGGGTTTGGCCCGTCCTGGCGCAACGCCACTCAGCTCGATTATTGCAATATCTTCAAAATCAATGCTTTGCGTGAAAGCCGTGGGGGCTCGACCCGGGCCGGCTCTGGTTTCCCGGTGCGGCATCTCAAATCAACGGCTGAGCGCGGAGCGGCCGGCCAGCGGGGGCGTCGTCAGCCGGGTGGAGTGTGCCGAGCGGCCTCGCGGGCCGCGGGCGAAGCGTCGCCCCATGCCGCCGAGCCACACAAGCGGGGTGTTCAGCAGGACTTTCGCGGCAGGGTGCGTTGCTCGATCGGCCGGTCATGGCTAACATCCGACGGTCGTGGGACCGCCGTGCAAGTACGGGTGTTTTCCATGAATGGTCAAGCCACAGCGCTGAACACGCATGTCCTGGTGCTGAACAAGATGTGGATGGCGATCCGCGTCGTGGACGCGCGGCGTGCGTTCTCGCTGCTGTGCCGCGACCTGGCCGAGGTCATCCGCGTCGATGACGGGTCCTACACCGCCTACGACTTCGAGAGCTGGACCGACGTTTCCGCCGCCCGGCACCGGTTCGATCGGCTGGCCCGCGATCAGTACGAGTGGGTCCGCACGGTGCATATGCACATCGCCGTCCCGAAGGTGATCCGGCTGCTCGGGTACGATCGGCTGCCCAAGCAGCAGGTCAAGCTCAACCGCCGCAACATCTTCGCCCGCGATCGGAACATCTGCCAGTACTGCGGCGAGCGGTTTCCAAGCTCGGAACTCAGCCTCGACCACGTGCAGCCGCGCAGCCAGGGCGGGGCGAGCACGTGGAAGAACCTGGTGTGCGCCTGCACGCGGTGCAACGCCAGGAAGGGCGGCCGCACGCCGCAGCAGGCGAAGATGAAGCTGATCCGCAAGCCCGAGCAGCCGACGCGCAATCCCGTTATCAGTCTGCGCGTGGGGCACGAGAAGTATGCGTCGTGGCGCGCGTTCCTGGACAACGCGTACTGGTCGGTGGAGCTGCGATAGGGGATGACCCCGCGGAAGGCTCGCGGACTCGCCATCCGCGAGCTTGGGGATTGCAGGGAAATGGTCTCTTAGCGCGCGGCGGGCTGCTGCTGAAGGTACGCCAGGCCGAGGCGGACGGCGTTGAGCGGGTCTTCGGGGCCTTCAAATTCCAGTGAGAGTGGGCCGTCATAGCCGGCGTGCTGGAGCGCGGCGAGCTGGGCGGGCAGGTTCAATGCGCCGTGGCCGGTGATGGTGCCGCGCAGGGCGATGTCGGTGGGTGTGCGAATCCAGCCGGCGGGCACGGCGGGGTGACTGTTGACCGCGGGGGCGTCGGGCGGGGTCTGGTCCTTGGGCTTGATGTGGAAGTCCTTGGCGTGGGCCATGACGACGCGGTTGGCGAGGCGCTGGGTGGCGTCGAGCGGGTCCTGGTTGAGGCAGAGGAAGTTGCCCAGGTCGATGGTCAGGCGGAAGTTGGGGTGGTCGACGGTGTCGATGAGCTTGCCGACGCGTTCGGCGGTCTGCATGTAGAAGCCGTGATTTTCGAGCGTGGTGACGACGCCGCGCTGCTGGCCGTGCTCGGCGAGTTCGCGGATGGGCGGGGCGATGCGGTCGAGGACGGCGGCGAAGTCGAGGTTGTCGTTTTCGCCGGGGCCTCGCGTCACGTCGTGGCGCATGGAGGGGGCGCCCAACTCGGCGGCGACGTCGATCTCGCGCTTGATGCGGTCGACTTCGGTGCGCAGGTCGTCGCCTTGGCGGAGCAGTTCCCCGCCGGTGCAGTAGCCGACGATGCGCAGGCCGAGTTGTTCGCAACGTTGGCGCAGCCTGCGGGCGCGCTGGCGGGGGTTTTTGTAGTCGCGTTCGCCGAGGCCGACGAACTCGACCGCGCCGGCGCCGATGTCGGCGAGCCAGTCGAGGCACTGCTCGACGGATTTACGGTTTTCGCGGCGATAGCGGGCGAGGCTGTAGGTGCTGACGGCCGGTTGCATGGGGCGGTCTCAGTGTGCGGGTGGTACGGATTGGACGATGCGGACGGCGATGGTAGCACGTCAGCGGTTTTTTCGTGGAGCCGTGGGGGCCGGCCTCTATTCAAAGATCGGGACAATGCGTAAACTGCCCGCTCGGGCCGGCCGGTGCGCTGCGTGGGCGTGGGCCGCGTCCGCACCCGACAGCAACAGGGAGGTGCCCCATGGCGGAGGCCAGCGACGCCGGCAAGAACGGCGACACGACGATCATCGGGTCCGACACCCACTTCAAGGGCGAGCTCACCTTCGAGCGCACCGCCCGGATCAACGGCAAGTTCGAGGGCCAGATCAACGGTCAGGGCGAGCTTCACGTGAGCGAGAAGGCCACCTGCAAGGCCGACGTCGAGGCGAGCACGGTCAACGTCGACGGCCGCATCGAAGGCAACCTGCGCGCCAAGGACACCGTCCGCCTGAACAACAGCGGCATGGTCAAGGGCGACATCGTCGCCGCGAAGATGGTCATGTCCGAGGGCGCTTCGTTCTTCGGCCAGTGCGCCGTCGGCCCCGAGGCGATGAAGCAGGCCGGCGGCACGAGCAGCAGCGGCGGCGGTCAGTCGTCGGCCGGCGGCGCGAGCGGTTCGCAGGGCGGGCCGTCGCAGTCGGGCGGCCAGTCCGGCGGCAAGAAGTAACCGCGCCGGTTGCCGCGTCCCTCCGTTGGCGTCCGCTGATCCAGCACCCGCGGCGGCGCTGTGCGCCGCGCGGGTCCAACGGCTCATCCGTGCCCGCCCATGGCCCGACACGCAGGCCCACGCACGGTCCAGTGCTATCACTGCCACCATCGCTTCGAGGTCGGCGGCCGCGCCCAGTCCACCTCCTGCCCGGGCTGCAACAAGCCGGTCATCGTCGGCGACATGGTCATCAAGCAGCTCAAAGGCCCGCTCAAGGAGGTGCGCACCTGCGGGCGCATCGAAATCCACAAGCGCGGCCGCGTGCTCGCCGAACTGATCGAAGCGCATGGCGGGATCGAGTGCCTGGGCACGATCGATGCCCAGCGCGTGTTGTCGGGTCGGCCGGTGACGCTCGGGCCCAAGAGTCGGTTCAAGGGTGACCTGACCGCGCCGAGCCTGAAGATCCAGAAGGGGGCGCGGATTGATGGTGGGCGGTTTACGGTGCCGGACGATGCGCTGGGGCTTGGTGATCTGGAAGGTTGATCGCCCACGGTCTCCCGACCGTGGGCGAAGCACCGGTGAACGTCTCGTGCTCCTGCT
>JBMCXL010000183.1:0-6458 GCA_048621015.1 Phycisphaeraceae bacterium | reverse complement strand
GTGTACGGCCTGCCCGAGCTGAACCGCGACCGCATCGTCAGCGCCACGCTCGTGGCCAACCCCGGCTGCTATCCCACCGCCGCCGGCCTGGCCGTGGCGCCGCTGCTGGCGCGCAGCCTCGTCAAGCGCGAGCGCATCATCGTCAACGCCGCCACCGGCGTCACCGGCGCCGGCCGCAAGGCGCAGCCGCACCTGCACTTCCCCGAGCAGCACGACGCGTTCGTGCCCTACGGCACCATCGGCGGCCACCGCCACCAGGTCGAGATCGAGCAGACCTTTGCCCGCGTCGCCGGCGGCGAAGTGCATGCCCTGTTCGTGCCGCACCTGCTGCCGGTCGATTACGGCATCCTCGAAACGATCTACCTCGATCCGCACGATCCGGAAGTGACCGAGGAGGAACTGTTCGACGCCTTCGCCGACGCCTACGCCGACGAGCCGTTCGTGCGCGTCCGGCAGGAGCTGCCGAACATCAAGCACGTGGTCGGCACCAACTACTGCGACCTCACCGTGCGCCTCGTCGGCCCCCCGGAGACGCCCACCGTCGTGGTCTTCAGCGCCATCGACAACATCATCAAGGGCGCCTCGGGCCAGGCGGTCCAGAACATGAACCTGCTGTTCGAATTGGACGAGACGGCGGGGCTGATCTAAGTGAACCTAGCGTGGACCATGAGGGACGGGGCAAACACTGTCCGCGTTGTGGCCGGCGGCTCGGCTGGTGGTTGTTGCTTCAGTCCGGGCGGCGGTGGACGTGCGACAAGTGCGGCACGAGGCTGTGCATTCTTGAAGCGCCCGTCGCACGGGTGGTGAGGTGGGGTGTCTTTGCGGTACTGGCGGGGGTGGTTCTCTTCGACGGGCTTCTGGAGGTTTCGGGTCATCTGGCGTTGGCCTGTTATGTGATCATGTTTGTCGTGACGCAACTGGCTTTGAACGCGGTTGCGATTGATCGAAAGCGGGACGCGCACACCTGCGCGCAGTGTGGCTACGACCTGCGTGGGACCTGCCTCAACGAGTACGGCATGAAAAAGTGCCCTGAATGCGGGCACATTGATACAAGAGGCGTTCGCTGATCCTATTCCAGACGGCTCGCAACAGCCGCCATCGCACCCCTCGTGCCATCAAGCGAGTTGTCACGCTTCTCAAAGCAGTGCCACCGGATCGACATCCACCGCCGTGTGCGCATCAGAGCCGAGCGCCCGTGCGTTGCGCGCGGTTGTCAACAGTCGCTGAAGCTTCGCCGCGTCCGGGGCGATCAGCTCGATCTGCTGGCGATGAAACCCCGCGATGCGCGCGATGGGGCACGGCACCGGCCCGCGTACGCGCACGGCATGCCCCTGCGCTTCATTGGATTCATGCAGCGCCGCCGCCAGCACTTGAGCGCGCTCCGTGCACGTCACGTGATCCCTGTCGCGCACGACGATCCGCGCCATGCGCGTGATCGGCGGCAGACCGACCTGCGCGCGGAATCCCAGCTCGCGCTCGGCGAAGCCCGCGTAATCGTGCCGCGCCGCCGCCTGGATCGCGGCGTCCTCGATGTTGAAGCTCTGCACGATCACGCGCCCCGGATGTTCGCTGCGTCCGGCGCGGCCGGATACCTGCGCGATGAGCTGAAACGTCCGCTCCGATGCCCTGAAGTCGGGCATGTTCAGCGACGTGTCCGCGCTGATCACGCCGACCAGCCGCACGCGGGGAAAGTCCAGCCCTTTGGCGATCATCTGCGTGCCCAGCAGCACGTCGATCTCGCCGGCGCGGAACGCATCGAGCGTCGCCTGATAATCCCGTCCGCTGCGCATCGTGTCGCGGTCCATGCGCCGCACGCGCGCGTTCGGGAACTTGCGCTGCATCTCTTCCTCGACGCGCTGCGTGCCGAGGCCGAAGGTCGTCACCGCCTTGCTGCAATGCGGGCACAGTTTTGGCAGCAATTGCTCGGCTTCACAGTGATGGCAGCGCACCACGCCGCCGGTCGGCAGCTTGTCGTCCTTGTGATACACCAGCGTCACGTCGCACTGATCGCAGCGCATCAGCCAGCCGCAGCGATGATCGGGGCACGCGATGTAGTTCGCATACCCGCGCCGATTCAGCAGCAGCATCGCCTGGCCCTTTTCGCCCGGGCCTTTCTCATCGAGCGTCAGGTGCAGCGCCTGCTCCAGCCGCTGACTCAGCAGATGAATCCCGCGCCGCGCGCGCCGCTCCTCCTGAAGGTCCACCAGCTCCACCGTCGGCATTTTCATCGCGCCGACGCGCTCGGGCATGGAGATGTAGTGAAAGGCGCTGCGCGGTTTCAAGTTCCAAGTTTCAGGTTTCAAGTTTTCGTTGTCGGCCCCGCTTTGTGAACTTGAAACTTGAAACCTGGAACTTGAAACTCCCCCCGCATTGAAGTAACTCTCCAGCGACGGCGTCGCGCTGCCGAGCACCACGGGAATGTGGCAGAGCTGAGCGCGCTTGATCGCGACGTCGCGCGCGTGGTAGCGCGGAAGCTGGTCCTGCTTGTAGCTGCTTTCGTGCTCCTCGTCGACGATGATGAGCTTCAGGTTCGGCACCGGCGCGAACACCGCGGAGCGCGCGCCCACGACGATGTTCGCTTCGCCGCTGCGGATGCGCCGCCACTGCGCATGGCGCTGCGCGGCGGTGAGCCCCGAGTGCAGCACGGCCACGTGATCGAACCGCCCGTGAAAGCGGCCGACCGTCTGCGGCGTCAGCGCGATCTCGGGGACGAGGACGATGGCGCCAGGGGGCAGGGAGGAAGGGGCCGAGGGGCCAAGGGGCCGAGGGGCCGAGTGCGCAGAGTCGGCGGCTTCGCCGCCGTCTGTCTTTTCACTCGGCCCCTCGGCCCCTTGGCCCCTCGGCCCCTTCAACACCTTCTCCAGCACGCGCAGGTACACCTCCGTCTTGCCGCTGCCGGTGACGCCGTGCACCAGGTGCGCGCCGAATCCACCGTCGAGGTGCGCCAGCAGATGATCGAGCGCCTGTTGCTGGCCGGCGTTCAACGTGATCGACTGCACCGGCTCGGCGACGCGCTGGGCGCGCACGTCCAGATCGCTGACGACCGTCTCGGTGCGCCGCGCGACCAGCGCGCCCTTTTCCACGAGCTGCTTCACCGAAGACACGCTGCGCGCCCCGGCCAGGTCGGCCAGTTGCTTGATCTCGGTCCACGCGTGCCCCGCCGCCGCGCGCTGCTGCGCCGCATCGAGCACCGCACGCTGCAACTTCGTCACCTTGGCACGCTTCTCTCCCTCGGCCCCTTGGCCCCTCGACCCCTCGGCCCCTTCTGGCAAACCCACCTCGGTGCGCGACACGCTTCCCGTCCCGCGCTTCACCGCGGCGGGCAGCATGGTGGCGAGGACCATCCCGGTCGGCGCGCAGTAGTAGCTGGCGATCCAGCGCGCCAGGGCGATCAGGTCGCTCGGCAGCGACAGGCCGCGGCGGTCGCGCTCGAGGATGAGCTTGGGCTGACGGTCGGTCAGGTCGCAGGTGTCGTAGCGCTCGATGACGTACCCGGCGACGGGGCGGTTCTTCGCGCCCAGCGGCACGCGCACGCGCTCGCCCACCTGCACGTCGGCGAGCGTCTCGGGCACGCCGTAGGTCAACCCGGCCGGCGCGACGTCGATGTTCTGCTCCAGCGCCACGTGCGCGTAGCCCGCCGCGGGCGGATCGGTGGCGACGGCAGCACCGTCCTCGAACAGGGCGGTCGTTTCATAACGCTTGGCCATGACGGGGAGTATAAGTTGGTGGATGGGGATTGGGCATGCCGAGGGGTGTCAGCGTGGTGTCAGGGGGCCAACCTTCCGCCCGGGGAAAGGGTTCAGGGGTCGGGGTTCGGGGTTCAGGGCTTGCGAATGAGCGCCCACTGGCAAATCCTGAACCACGAACCCCGACGCGATACGATTTGGCCCGATGGCAGCGAAGTCGCCCGACCAGACGCCGGCGATGCGGCAGTATCACCGCTTCAAGCAGCAGCACCCGGGGTGCGTGCTGTTTTTTCGCATGGGCGATTTCTACGAGATGTTCCACGACGATGCGAAGCTGGCGCACAAGGTGCTGGGCGTGACGCTGACGCAGCGCACCGAGGGTGTGCCGATGGCGGGGGTGCCGTACCACGCGGTCGAGAATTACCTGCGGCGGATGATCGAGGCGGGCCATCGCGTGGCGGTGTGCGACCAGGTGGAGGACGCGGCCCAGGCGAAGGGCGTGGTGAAGCGTGACGTGACGCGCGTGATCACGCCGGGCACGCTGACGGACGAGTCGCTGCTGGAGGAGGGGCGCGAGAATCCATTGGCGGCGGTGGTGTTTTTGGGGGAAGGGGCCAAGGGACCAAGGGGCCGAGGGGCCGAGGGTGAAGAGAAGGTGGCGCTGGCGTGGGCGGAGTTGAGCACGGGGGCGTTTCACGTGGCGGCGCTGGCGGCGCGCGATCTGGGGGACGAGCTGGCGCGCATCTCGCCGCGCGAGTTGCTCTATTGCGAGACGGCCAATGGCGAAGCACCGCCGCGCGTGGCCGCGCTGCGCGAGAGTGTCGGTTGCGCGCTCACGCCCCGGCCGGCGTGGCAGTGTCGACTCGACGAGGCGGTGGACACGCTCAAGCGCCAGTACCAGGTCGCGCAGCTCACCGGCTTTGGTTTCGAAAGCGACGACCCCGCCCTCGCGCCGGCCGGGATGATCGTCCACTACCTGCTCGAAACCCAGTGCAGCGGGGAGGAGAGGGGCCGGGCGACCGAGCGACCGGGGGATCAAGGGACAGGAAGCGACGCGGCTCCGCCGCGCTCGTCACTGGCGCACCTGCAACCACCGCGGCGCTTCGAGCGCCACGCGCACCTGGTCATCGACCAGACCTCCCTGCGCAGCCTGGAGGTGGAGCGCACCCTGCGCACCGCCTCAACGGACGGCGCCCTGCTCGGTGTCTTCCGCGGCTGCGCGACCGCAATGGGCAAACGACTGCTGCGCCACTGGCTCTGCTACCCGCTGCGCGACCGCGCGGAGATCGAGCAGCGCCAGGATGCGGTGCAGACGCTCGTGGACGATGAGCGCTTGCGCGAGTCATTGCACGAGGCGCTGGATGGCGTGCAGGACGTGCAGCGCATCACCGCGCGGCTGGCGGTGAACCGCGCGCTGCCGCGCGACCTGGTGGCGCTGGGGCGCAGCGCGCAGCAGGCGACGCAGTTGACGGATCTGCTCGCCGATCGGCCGACGGTGGCGCACTATCACGAAGCGCTGACGGAGCTGGTCGAGCCGATGCAGGCCCTGGCGCAGTGCATTGTCGAGGCGTGCGTGGACGAGCCCCCGGCGCATCTACGCGAGGGTGGATTGATTCGTGACGGCTACGATGCGCAGCTCGATGAGGACCGCGTGCTTCAGCGCGACAGCAGCACGTGGCTGGCCGAGTATCAGAAGCAGCTCATCGAAGAGACGGGCGTGCCCAACCTGAAGGTGGGCTTCAACAAGGTGTTCGGGTACTACATCGAGCTGAGCGCTGCGAACCGCGACAAGGCGCCCGATAGCTGGTCGCGCAAGCAGACGCTCAAGAACGCCGAGCGGTTCATCACGCCGGAGCTGAAGGAGTACGAGCAGCGGGCGCTAAGCGCCGAGAGCCGGAGCATCGCGCGCGAGCAGGAGTTGTTTCGCCAGTTGTGCGAGCGCGCATCGCGTCACACCCCGGAGTTGCACGCATTCGCGCAGCTCGTGGCGGAGCTGGATGTATTGCAGTGTTTCGCGCAGCGCGCGGTGCGCGGCCGATACGTGCGGCCGCGGATCGTGGACGAGCCGGTGCTGCACGTGGAGGGCGGCCGGCATCCGGTGCTGGATGAGTTGCTGGGGGATCAGTTCGTGCCGAATGACGTGGTGCTGGGGGTTGGGGATTGGGGATTAGGGATTGGAGAAGAGGAGCAGGGAGCGTCCGATGGCGAGCCCCAATCCCCAAACCCCAACCCCCAATCCCCCACGCTTGCGCTCATCACCGGCCCGAACATGGCGGGCAAGAGCACGTACATTCGGCAGGCGGCGCTGATCACGTTGCTGGCGCACACGGGCAGTTTCGTGCCGGCGGATCGGGCGACGGTGGGAGTGTGCGATCGCATCTTCACGCGCATCGGCGCGAGCGATGAACTGCATGCGGGGCAGTCGACGTTCATGGTGGAGATGACCGAGGCGGCGAACATCTGCCATCACGCGACGTCGCGGAGCCTGGTGATCCTGGATGAGATCGGGCGCGGCACGTCGACGCTGGACGGGTTGAGCCTGGCGTGGGCGATCGCGGATTACCTGGCGGCGCCGGAGAACGGGGAGCGCGGGCCGCGCACGTTGTTCGCGACGCACTATCACGAGCTGACGCAGCTTGCCGAGCAGCACGCGAGCGTGACGAATCTGAACGTGACGGTGCGCGAGTGGCAGGACCAGGTGGTGTTCCTGCACCGCATCGTCCCCGGCGCGACGGACCGCAGCTACGGCATTCACGTGGCGAAGATCGCGGG
>JBMCXL010000182.1:0-6482 GCA_048621015.1 Phycisphaeraceae bacterium | reverse complement strand
GTTGCTCGGGGGTCGGCGGTGTGAAGTCGGCCACGGGGACATGGTAGCGGCAGGGGGGTGAGCATTGCCAATTGCCGACTGTCAATTGCCAATTGGGTGGCGAAGTGGAAGACAATCGGCAATCGGCAATCTACACCGGGTTCAGGTGGTAGAGCATGAAGTAGATCACCACGCCGGTGATTGAAACGTACATCCAGATCGGCCAGCCGAATTTCGCGATGCGGCGGTGCCAGTCGTCGCGTCGCTTGAGGCCGAGCGTGACCAGCGCGATGGCGAAGAAGGGCACGGTCATCGCGAGCACGAGATGGGTGAAGAGGATGAGCAGGTAGAGCGTGCGCACGGGTCCTTCGCCGTGGAAGGTGGTGTGCATCTCCGTGCCGCTGCCCGCTTTCCAGAGCTTGTGCGCGACGTAGCCGACGAGGAACAGCGTGGACAGCGCGACCGCGCCGAGCATGGCGTTGCGGTGCGCGTTGATGCGTCGCCGGCGGATCAGCACGAGGCCGACGATCAGCAGCACGGCGGCGCTGGCGTTCAGCGCCGCGTTGACCGCCGGCATGAAGGAGAGGTCCATGATGCACCCTTCCCGCCGCGTGCGGCTTCGCGAAACGGGCCGAAGTTCAGGCGCTGCGCGAAGTCGCAAGCGGTCGGGGTTGTTCGTTCACTCGTCCGCCAACCGCTGCGCGTCGCGCACCAGCGCGGCCCGCGCTTCGGGGTCGTTGCTGTCGTAATACCCGCGAATCTGCCCCGCCCGGTCCACCAGCGCGAACTTGGCGCTGTGACTGATCGGCATGGCGGGGTTGTCCGGCGTCTCATGGACGCGCAGCATGAAACCGTCCCGGCTGAGCGACCAGATCGTCTCGCGCCGCTCGGCGGTGAGGAACAGCCAGCGGTCGCCGTCGGCGCCGTACCGGCTGGCGAACTCGCGCAGCACCTCGGGCGTGTCGTGCTCGGGATCGACGCTGAAGCTCACCACGCGCACCTCGTCCCACGCCGGCGTGGCGTGCAACTCGTCGCGCACCTGCGCCAGGCTCGCGGTCATCATCGGGCAGATCGCCCGGCAGCGCGTGAAGATGAAATCGGCGATCCACACCTTTCCGCGCAGCGCGTCGCGCGAGACGGTTTCGCCGTGCTGGTTCGTGAGCGCAAAGTCCGGCACCTCCGCGAACACCGGCAGCGGCTCCGCCGCGCGCGACCCGACGATCATCGCCAGGCCCGCTGTTGCCACCACCGCCGCCAGCGCCGCGACGATCACGATGATCCCCACCGCTCGAATGGTGCGCTTGTCCATCACAACACCTCTCACATTCCACCGCGCCGCGGCCGATTCACCAGCCACGCCGCCAGCACGATCAGCGCCGCGCCCGAAGCCACCATCACGATCGCCGCCACCCACGTCGGCAGCGCCAGCCCCGGTGTTGCGCCGCCGTGCAGCACGTCCGCCAGCACCGCGTGGCCATACGTCAGCGGGTTCGCATACATCACCCCGCGCAGCCACCACGGCGCCGTCGCCACCGGAAACACCGCGCCGCTGAGAAACCACATCGGCATCAGGAACAGGTTCATGATCGCATGAAACCCCGTCGTCGAATCCATCGGCCAGGCGATGCACAACCCCAGCGCCGTCAATCCCATCGCCAGCACGAACATCGTCGCCACCGCCACCAGCGCCGCGCCCATGCCCGGCCACGCGCCCACCAGCGGCCACACCAGCAGGAACAGCGTCCCCTGGATCGTCGCGATGCTCGCCCCGCCCAGCACCTTGCCGCCCACGATCGCCAGCCGCGGCACCGGCGCGACCAGCACCGCCTGCAAGAACCCTTCGCGCCGATCCTCGATCACGCTGATCGTCGAGAAGATCGCGGTGAACAGCAGGATCAGCACCAATGCCCCGGGAAAGAAATACGCCAGGTACCCGATTCCGTCAGGCGCACCGCCCGCCGCGCCGTTCTCGACCGCGACCTGGAATGTGCGGTTGAGCCCCGAGCCCAGCAGCAGCCAGAAGACGATCGGCGTCGCCAGCGCGCTGATCACGCGGTTGCGCTGCCGAAAGAAGCGCACCATTTCGCGCCGCCAGAGCGTGCCCGCCGCGCCCATCAGCGACCCGCCGGCCCGCGCGGGCGCAGCGGCGTTGGAGGTCGGTTCAGCGGCAACGGGCGTCGTGGCGGTGTCGGGCATGGCGGGGTGGTCGGTGGAGGGTTGGCTGGGGGTAGTGTCCATCGTAGGTCGGTGCACGCCGAGCGGCCAGCGGGAACAGCCGCTGGGGTCTGGGGTCTAGCGTTCCGTGCGCGAGCCCCAGACCCCAGACCCTAGACCCCAGACCCCGGCGCATTGGCCGCTGCTGTCGCGCGCCGCTACAATTCGCATCCGTTTGACCTCAATCGCACCCGCAATGGACCCACGCCCATGGCTGCTCAGCTTGTGCCAATGGTGATCGAGAAGTCCGGCCGCGGCGAGCGGGCGTATGACATCTACTCCCGCCTGCTCCGTGACCGCATCGTCTTCCTCGGCGGACCCGTCGACGACCAGACCGCCAATCTCGTCATCGCCCAACTCCTGTTCCTCTCCAACGAGGACCCGGATGCCGACATTCACTTTTACATCAACAGCCCCGGCGGCTCGGTGTCCGCAGGGCTCGGCATCTACGACACGATGCAGTTCGTCCGCCCCGACGTGGCGACCTACTGCATCGGCGTCGCCGCGTCGATGGGCGCCGTGCTCATGATGGCCGGCACCAAGGGCAAGCGCTACATGCTGCCCAACGGCCGCATCCTGCTGCACCAGCCGCTCATGGGCGGGCAGATCACCGGCCCCGCCACCGACCTGTCCATCCACGCCAAGGAGATGGTCCGCACACGCGACCGCCTCTACCAGATCATGCAGGAGCACACCGGCAAGGATCGCGACACCATCGCCCAGGACTGCGAGCGCGACAAGTGGCTCGATGCCGAGGAGTCGGTCGAGTATGGCGTGGCCGACTCCGTGCTCAAGCACATCCCCGATACGCTCGTGCACCGCAACGACGGTGAGGGCGAGTCGGAGGACGAGGACGAATCGTAATCACTCCCGCGTGAGCACCATGAGGGGTACGTGCCCGCCAAACCCGCGCGCCGTCCGCCGCGTGGCCCGCGCTGCCGCGCTGTTGCTGTCGGTCTCGGCGCTGCTGGTGGTGGTCGTCGGCTGCCGCATCGGCGAGCCGCGCAACTTCAGCAACGAGAACGACCGCCTGCGCCGCGCCAACCTCGAACTGCAGCGCGAGGTCGAGCAGCTCCAGGATCAGCTCCAGCAGCGGCTCGCGCAGATCGAGACGTTGCAGCAGCGCGCCGAGGCGGAAACGCCCGCGCCGATGCCCGGCGCCGAGACGCCGATGCTCAGCGATCTGGCGTTCGGCCGCTACTCCGGCGGACTCGATCCGGACGACGACGGCGTCGATGAGCAGCTGCGCCTCTACCTGAAGCCGCTCGATCAGAAAGGCCGCGTCCTGCCCGTCGCCGGCCGGGCGCGCGTGCAGGCGATCGCCATCCCCGCCGAGGGCGAGCCGCAGGTGATCGCCGAGCGCACCTACGAACCTCCAGCATTCGACGACGCCTGGCGCAGCACCTTCACCGGCCGCCACTACACGCTCGAACTCGATCTCCCCGACGACTTGCCCGCCGACCTCAACGAAATCACCGCGCGCGTCACCTTCACCCAGGCCGACACCGGCGCCGACTTCACCGCGCAAAAAGCCTTCCGCATCCGCCACCGCCAATGATCGCGCCCCGCCGCTTGCGGCTTGGCACGCTTCCCCTGCCAACCCGCAAGCGCCGCTGCATCACCCCACGCGCCTTCGCACCAGCCAGCGCACTTCCGCCGCGCCGCTCACCCACGCCCCGCCCAGCATCACCACCGCGCCGATCACCACCGCCGCCGCCAGCGCGCCCGCCGCGCCCCAGAACGTTCCCGCCCACGGCCGCAGCGCCCACAACATCGGCCCCACCAACCCCGCCATTACCGCCGTCAGCGCCGCCGTGCGCAACCACCCGCGCACCACCTCGCCATCCACCGGCCGCGCCACGCGCCGGCCCACCAGCACCGCCAGCACGATCGCCTGCGCCGCGCCCGTGATCGCCGTCGACCACGCCAGCCCCGCCGCGCCCAGCGGCCAGATCAGCACCAGGTTC
The DNA here is from genome assembly GCA_048621015.1 of Phycisphaeraceae bacterium. GTDB lineage: Bacteria > Planctomycetota > Phycisphaerae > Phycisphaerales > Phycisphaeraceae > JBMCXL01. The sequence continues at coordinate 2,322 of JBMCXL010000182.1, read as the reverse complement.
AACGCCAGATTCGCCACCACCATGCACACGCTCACGCGCAACGGCGTCGTCGCGTCCTTCACCGCGTAAAACGCGCGCGTCAGCACGTGCATCATCGAGTACGCCCACACGCTCGCCGCGTACCCCGTCAGGATCCACGCCACGCGCTGCGCATCTTCGCCCGTGAACGCCCCGCGCTGATAAATCACCGTCGCCAGCGGCAAGCGCACCAGGATCAACCCCACCGACGCCGGCAGCGCGATGAACATCGTCAACCGCAACCCCTGTCGCAGAATCCGCGCAAACTCACCCTCCCCCGAAAGCCCACGGTCTCCGACCGTGGGCGCGGCGTGTGAAAGCGCCGGAAAGATCGCCGTCGCCACCGCAATCCCGAACACCCCCAACGGAAACTGATACAACCGCTGCGCCCATTGCAGCGCCGCCACCGACCCGCTGCGCACCGGATAGTCCCACACGAACCCCAGCACGCGCAACTGCGCCGCCCCATCGCGCGGCGAAAGAAAGAACGCGATCAGACTGTCCATCAGCGCATTGATCTGAAACACCGCCAGCCCCGCCACCATCGGCCCCATCATCAACAGCATCGAGCGCAGCGTCGGCCCCGCGCCTGCAAAGCGCAGCGTCAACCCGCCCGTCCCGCGCAGCGCCGCCAGTTGCCACACCAACTGCAACACGCCCGCGATGACCACCGCCACCGCCACCCACATCGCGACCTCGCGCATCTCCTCCGTCGGCGCCGGCCCGAACGCCGCCAGCAGCGCCGCCGCGATCATCGCCGCGTTCAACAGAATCGGCGCCGCCGCCGGCGCGCCGAAACGCCCGTGCACCTGCAACACCCCGCCGATCAGCGCCACCGCGCACACCAGCGGCATGTACGGCAGCATCACCATCGTCAGCCGAATCGCCAGCGACGTGGACGACGCCCATTCGCCGGCCAGCAGCGCCGCCAGCAACACCTCGCCCACGATCGTGATCCCCGCCAGCACCACCGCCAGCAGCACCAGGCACAGCGACGCGAACCGGCGCGCAAGCTGCGGATCGCGGCGCAGCAGCTCCGTGTAATGCGGGATGAACGCCGAGGCGAGCGCTCCTTCGCCGAAGAGCCGTCGAAACAGGTTGGGCACCAGAAACCCGATGAAGAACGCGTCCGCCACCACGCCGAGCCCGAACGCCGCCGCCAGCGCCGCATCGCGCGCCAATCCCGTGAGACGCGACACCAGCGTCAACGCGCTGACGCGCAGCGCATGCCCCACGAAGCGCTCGCCGGCGTACTCTCCCTCTCCCTCCGGGAGAGGGCCGGGGTGAGGGGATGCACGATCGCCCTGCGTCTCACCGCGCGCATCAGACGCCCCGTCAACGGCCATTCCCTCACCCGCCTCGTTGACTGTTGCATGCGCATGTCGCGTCACCTGCTCGGCACCCTCGCCCGAGGGAAGCGGGTTCTGCACGATCGTCCGCGCCATGCGCGCCAGCGCCCACGCGCTGAGGCCGATCAGCACGCCATACATGTGCGCCGTCACGTCCGCGACCTCGGCGCCGCGGCCGGTGAGCTGTTGCGCGAATTCCAGCAGCGGCGCCGAGCTGAGCATCAACCCCACCGTCAACACCGCGTTCGCGCGCGCCCGCCGTTGTCCGAGCGGCGCCGCCAGCACGAGCAGCCACGTCAGCACCGCGCCCAGCAACAGGTGCGCGGTCTTGTCCGCCTCGCCCAGCGACAGGCCGACCGCGCGGTAAAAGTCCACGACCATCGCGTTGCCGCGCTGCGCCAGCGCGAAGTAGAGCAGGCTCGGCGCCGCGATGAGCCACACGATGCGCGCCAGATGCGTCGGCCAGCGCCAGCGCAGCGGCGTCGCGGCCGCGAGGATCACGTACGTCCCCAGCACGCCGATGAGGTTCGCCGCCAGGTCCGCCGCCGAGACCACGCGCGTCGGCGCCCAGTGCTGCGCCGCCTCGTCGACCACGGCATACGCCGCGGCAAGCAGGCACGCGACCAATGCACTGGCCTGCACGCTGAACCGCCGCCCCAGCGGCCGCGCCGCCGTCAGCAGCGCCATCAGCCCCGCCATCGCCAGCGCGTGCACCACCTTGTCCGGCTGCACGATCGCCGGCTCGGCCAGGCGAAACCGAATCGCCGGCCAGTACGAGAACCCCAGCCACACCAGCACGTACAACACCAGCGCCAGCCGCGCCCAGCGCACCGGCCACCGGCTCGCGGAAGACCGCGGCAGCGCGCTGTCGAACGGCAGGGAATCGGTGGACATCTGCGGCACGTACGGGACGCTTCGAGGCAGGGACACGGCACGATGCCGATGAAATCAACAT
>JBMCXL010000181.1:0-6486 GCA_048621015.1 Phycisphaeraceae bacterium | reverse complement strand
TCGACGACGGGACGGAAGCGACGTTCACCGCGCTGCGCATCGAGCAGCCGCGGCGACGCAGAGCTCGGGCACGGTCTTCCGGCCGACGTTCACTTACGAGCGCGACGCGCACGCGATGATGGACCTGACGGCGGTGAAGGGCGGGCGCGTGACGCTCGTGCTGTTGTGTTTCGATGGGGACGATCAGTACCTCGACGCGGCGCCGCTGTTCAAGGGCCTGCGCGAGGCGGGGCTGTATGAAGTGGCGCTATCGGAGTCGGCGAGCGAGGTGCCGGAAGGCACGCAGCGCGTGGGCTTCAAGCTGTGGTTGATCGGCGAGACACCGAGCGCGCGCGTGGCCGGGTTTTATCTCGGCCGGCCGCGAAGCGTTGAATGAGCCGGGCGATGGAGCGCATGACGATGAGCAGTGACATGCCTGACAAGCCGGTGTTCGCGCATCTTTGCACGTGGTTCCGCACGCGCGGCCACTCGGGATGGTGGGAGATGTGGGAGTCGTCGTTCGAGCCCACGCCGCACGATCCGGAGCGTGTTCGTGTGAACGGTCAGCGCGATATCGCGGCGCGTGACTATCCGCTGACCGACGTGTACGACAGCGCCGATGCGCATCTGATCGAGTTCCAGCTTCTGCTGATGCGTTTGGCGGGCATTGATGGGGTGATCGTCGACTGGGACGGCCGCCGGCTGAATCCCTACCGGCACGAGGCGCTGATGAAGCTGGTGGCGCATCTCGATGCGTTCGGCATGAAGCTGGCGCTGTGCTTCGAGGAGTGGTGCGGGTACTGGCCGCCGGGCACGTTCGCGGACCGCGACGCGGAGATCGCCGCGGCGCAGGCCGAGGCGCAGTGGATGATGGATGAGCTGGCGGCGCGGCCGTGCTACGCGCAGGTGCGCGGCAGCAAGCCGGTGTTCGTCTTCCGCAAGAAGCCGAAGCAATGGTTCAGCCCGAAAGAATGGGACCGGGTGCGCCGGCCGATCCATGACGGCGGCGGGGCGTTGATCTTTCCGCCGGACGCGGACGAGGCGTTCGCGCCGCTGGTGGACGGGCGGTTCTTCTGGGTGGGCGGGTTCGAGGCGGAGCGGCGGTTCAGCTCGCTGGATCATGCGCGCTCGCGTTACGCGGCGTTTCTGGATGGGGCGCGCAACGTCGCCTCGCGCACGGACCCGCCGCTGGTGTTCGGCAGCGTCGTGCCGGGCTTCGACGACACGCCGGTCTGGGGTTGGGGCCGGCTGCCGCGTAGCGCGCCGCGTTATGAAGGCGAGCGTTTCCGCTTGATGTGGGAGATGTCGATCGAGCACGAGGTCGATGCGGTGCAGATCGTGACGTGGAACGACTGGAACGAAGGCAGCCACATCGAGCCGTCGGATCACTTCGGCTACGCCTACCTGGAGATGAACAAGGCGTACGCCGCGCGGTTCAAGGGGGTGACGGACGATGTGCCCGATGCGGCGCTGCGCTTGCCACTGGAGATTTACCGTCGCCGCAAGGCGGTTGAAGGCGATGGCGCGCGCGGTGTGGCGCATTCGGAGTTGGACGAGGCCCGCGCTGCGCTGCTCGCGGGTGCATACGACCAGGCGCAGCGGATTCTCGAGTCATCAGGAAAGGTGCTGCAAAAGTGACACACGCCTCCTCCATTGCAGATGCGCGAACGGCGCGGGGCGGAGAGCCGCCGCGGGTCAGCCGATACCACGGCAATCCGATCCTCGTGCCCGGTCGCTACCCGTGGCGCGCGGCGGTGAGCTTCAACCCCGGGGTGGTGGACGTGGACGGGCGCGTGTACCTGTTCGAGCGCGCGGCGGGGTCGCTGCGCCCGTTCAAGGGCCGCGTCGGGTTATGGTACAGCGATGACGGGTTGAGCTTCGAGCCGGTGAGCGAGACGCCGGTCTTCGCGCCGGAGCAGATGGGCTATCCCGACGGCGCGATCGAAGACCCGCGCGTGGTGCACATCGACGGGCGGTTCTACATGAGTTTCGCCTTTCGGCCGTATGCGTATCACTGCAACCCGACGGGGCTCGGCGTGCCGGACTACGCGCCGATGCACGGCACGCTGGACGTGGGGATCAATCACACGCGCTCGGCGATCGCCGTTTCCGACAACCTGACGGATTGGGAATTTGTCGAGTTCACCACGGAGCCGGAGGTCGACGACCGCGACAACGTGCTTTTTCCGGAGCGCATCGACGGGCGGTTCGCATTGCTGCGCCGTCCGAAAACGCCGCTCGACGCTTTCGAGGGGCGCTATTGTCCCGGCATCTGGCTGACCTGCAGCGAGGACGACACGTTTGCACGCTGGACCGAGCCGCGCCACGTCGCCGGGCCGATCCATCCATGGGAAGGCACGAAGATCGGCGCCGCCGGCCCGCCGCTGCGCACCGAGCATGGCTGGCTGCTGCTGTATCATGGGGTCGACAGTCAGGCAGTGTATCGCGTCGGCGCGATGCTGCTGGACGGGGCCGATCCCGCGCGGGTCATCGCGCGCGCGCCGATGCCGATCATGTCGCCGGAGCACTATTACGAGTGCTTCGGCCTGGTGATTCCGAACGTGATCTTCCCCACCGGCACCATGATCCGGGGGGACGATCTGTACATCTATTATGGCTGCGCCGACACCTGCATCGCCGTCGCGTTCGTGTCGTTGTCGGGGCTGTGTGACTACCTCCTGTCCCATCGCCTCCAGGGGCGCGGCGGCAGCGCTGTCGGCTCGACGTCTGTATGAAGTTTCTTTTTGTCATCCTGGGTGCCGCGCTGGCGCTGGCGGGGCTGGGCACTTACCTGTCCTACCCGAACGTTCAGAGTGACGTTCCCGTGTTGTACTGGGTGACCGATCCGAACCCGGCGCGGCGGGAGCAGATCGATCTGTTTCACCAGTGGCTCGTCGACCAGGGCCTCACCGACGAGCGCGGCGAGCCGATGATGGAACTGCGCCTGGACACGAACAACACCGGCATGACGAAGGTGCTGATCCAGGGCGTCTCCGGCGTCGGCAGCGACATCGTGGACATTCATGCCAACGCGAGCATGCACTTCCTCGAGCGCGTCGGCATGCTCGCGGACGTCACCGAGCCCGCGCAGCGCCTCGGCTTCAGTCCGGCGCAGACTTATGCGACCGTGGAGCCGATGATCACGGTGGACGGCCGGCAGTACACCTTCCCGTGCAACGTGTTCGTGCGGATGCAGTGGGTGAACGAAGCGACATTCGCGCAGCACGACCAGCCGCTGCCGCCGCGGCGGTGGAGCTTCGACGAGTTCGAGCGCATGGGCCGGCAGTTCGTGGCCGCGGCGAACGAAGGCCGATCGCGGCGGACGGTGTTCTACACCGACGATGTGAAGCTGACGGTGATGTTCCGCAGCCTGGGCCTGTCGGTGTTCAACGAGACGCTGACGCGCTGCACGCTCGATGACGAGCGTTTCGCGGCGGCGCTGCGCCGCAAGTATCAGTGGATCCACGAGGACCACATCCTGCCCAGTGCCGCGCAGCGCGACTCGTTCGCGACGGAGGCGGGTTACGGCGGGGCCAAGTTCCAGCTCTTTGCCAGCGACGATCCGGACGCGGATCAGTACGCGATGATGCGCAGCGGCCGGTATGCGCTGATCCAGTTGCGGCAGTTCGGGGAGATGGCGCTGACGGTGGTGGAGCCGCCGCACGGTGGTTTTCCCAACGCCGAGAGCGGCACGCGCGCGGCGGCGGTGTACGCGGCGGGTGAGCATCCGGAGTTGGCGCATTACTTTCTCGCCTATCTTGCGAGCGAGCCATACAACATGCAGATCGTGCGCGACGGCGATGCGCTGCCGCCGAACCCGCGCTACACCGAGACGGAGGCGTTTCGCAAGCCGGCGGCGCATCCGAACGAATGGGGCGTGCACGAGCGCTTCGCCAAGGCGATCGACGAGGTCGGCATCGGCCGGGTCCACAGCCCGTTCGTGCTGGACAGCATCGTGCAGCGCGCCTTGCAAAGGGCCGAGGAGAACGTGATGAACCAGCGCTCTGCGCCCGAGGCGGCCGGCCGGGCGGTGGCGAGCGAGATCAACGATGAGATCCAGCGCACGCTCGCGGAACAACCGGACCTGAAGCAGCGGCACGAGCGGTTGCGGGCGGACCAGCGGCGCATCGAGCGTCTGCGCGCCGCGGGCGAGCCGGTGCCGGCGGAGCTGATCCGCAATCCGTTCCATCAACGCTACTACCGGGCGCGGGGCTGGCTTGTTGAGGCGGATCAGAAGGAGGAGGCGCGCTGATGGCGGACGGGCGCGAGCATCGCAAGTGGCGCAATCTGCCGGCGGCGCTCGGCTTTCTGCTGCCGAACATCCTCGGCGTGCTGGCGTTCACCGTGCTGCCGGTGGCGTTCAGCGTCGTGCTGGCGTTCACGAACTGGGACCTGCGCCGGCACAACATGTTCCGCAACGAGCCGTTGGCGTTCGTGGGCTTCGAGAACTTCGTGCGCCTGATCTTCGGCAACTACGAGAACCTCGGCCGATTCGTGCAGTGGGTCACGTTCCAGGAACTGGCCGAGCCCGACGCGCCGATCTTCGCCGGCGACTTCCTGCCGTACCTGGGCAACACGCTGTTCCTGATGCTGGCGATGCCATTCGCCGTGGGCGGGTCGTTGCTGGCGGCGATGCTGCTTTCCAAGGACACGCGCGGCGGCGGCGGATGGGTGCATGCGTGGCTGCTGGCAAGCGTGGCGCTGGTGGTCAGCGCGACGATGCTCACGATCGTGGGCCTGGGCGCCACGGCGATGGTGATCCTGCTGGCGGGCGTGGCGTGCGGCGTGCTGATGCTCGGCGCGGGCGGCGGCACGACCGTCTACCGCACGCTCTTCTACACGCCGCACTTCGTGCAGGGCGTGGCGACGTTCATTCTCTGGAAGAAGCTGTACAACCCTTCGACCGGGCCGATCAACACGGCGCTGCGGCCGGCGCTGGACAGCTTTTCCGCCGTCGTCAGCGCAACGCCCGCGCCGCTGGTGCGCAGTGGGCTGGCGGTGTGCCTGGCGCTGGTGATGGGGTTGCTGGCGTGGGGGCTGAAGCGCTTGCGCCAGACGTGGGTCGACGGGGAGCTGGGCGGACGCGCGGCGGTGCTGCCGGTGCTCGCGCTGCTGCTGCCGACGGCGCTGGCGCAACTGTGGCCGTACACCAGTTGGTGCGCCACAGCACTGTGGGTCGTGGCGGGCGTGCTGCTTGCCTGGCATGGCACGTGGATGGTGCGGCGCGGGCGCGACTTTGCGCCGCCGCGCCGCGCGGAAGGCTTCGGCAGCGCGCTGATGTTGAGCCTGGCGCTGATGGTGGGGCAGTTCGTGCTGCTGGGACTGGCGCCGGTGCTGTGGCATCTGCCGGAGATGGTGGCCGGCGTCGGGTCGCGCGATGCGCCGGGCCTGGCGCCGCCGGCGTGGATCTATGACTACCACTGGGCCAAGCCCGCGCTGATGCTGATGATGCTCTGGGCGGCGATCGGCTCGAACAACATGCTCCTGTACCTGGCGGCGCTGACCAACGTGCCGCAGCAGCTTTACGAGGCCGCGGACATCGACGGGGCGGGACGGTTTCAGCGCTTCTGGCACGTGACCTGGCCGCAGCTCGCGCCCACGACGTTCTTCATCGCCGTGATGAGCACGATCGGCGGCCTGCAGGGCGGGTTCGAGATGGCGCGCGTGATGACCGAGGGCGGCCCGGCGGGCGCGACCACGACACTCAGTTACTTCATCTACCAGGAGGGGTTCCAGACCGGCCGGCTCAGCTTCTCCGCGGCGATCGCGTGGGTGCTGTTTCTGCTGGTGTTCGGCCTGACGCTGTTCAACTGGAAGTTCGGCAACCAGTACGTGAACGAATAACCATGACCACCCGTTCCTCCACCCCGGTTGCACCCACGCAGCCCGCGCCGCCGCCGGCACACGATTCGGCGCCGGTGCGCCGGCGCGGCATTGGCGTCGCGCTGCGGCGGTTTGTCAACGCGTGGGGACTGCACGTGGTGCTCACAGCCGCGAGCTTCGTGTTCGTGCTGCCGTTCGTGTGGATGGTGATGACCAGCCTCAAGCCGTTGGAGCAGGTGGGCGTGGGCAGTTGGGTGCCCCAGCCGCGCAGCGAATTGAAGCCGGCGGACATCGCCGACGCGCCGGGACTGATGGCGCAGTTGGCTGCCGACACGCCGCTGGGCGCGCACCTGCGCCGCGATTTCGATGAGCCGTTGCGGCGGCAGTTGCGCCAGTGGTCGCCGGATGTCGCGCCCGATCCGGCGCTGCTGGCCAAGGTGCGCCGGCAGCTCAACGCGCGCATCACCGCCGACGCATCGCTCTACGACCCGCAGGCGTTCACGGCGGTCGAGCTCGAGCGCGCGCCCGAGGCGCTGCTGCAGCCGGACGTTCAGTTGGGCGGCTACGAGCGGGCGCGGCTGAATCGGCTGCTGCTGGAAGATGCGCTGGATGGCGCGATTCGGGCGGCGCCGCGCTTTCAATGGTGGAACTACGCGGCGGTGTTCGAGGCGATCCCCTTCGCCC
>JBMCXL010000180.1:0-6529 GCA_048621015.1 Phycisphaeraceae bacterium | reverse complement strand
GGATCGCGCCGAACATCAGCACCGGGTCCGCGCCGATCGCCACGCCCGCGGGAAAGAACAGCGTCACGAACGCGATCGTCGTGCCGTAGCCCGTGCCGATGCCCGTGGCGAACAGCGCCGCGAGCACGAACGTCACCGCGGGGAACACCGCCGGCCCCACGCCCATGACATTCGCCAGCCATCCCAATCCGTTGACAAACCCCCCTTCGCGCAGCGTCATCGCGAACATGCCCGCCCACAGCCACGCCACGATCGCCGTCACCGCCACCTTCTGCGACATGCCCTCGAACAGCGCCTGCGCATAGCTCGCCCAGTCGCCGCGCACGAAGAACATGCCCACGATCAGCGCGATTAGCATGCCCGCGACCAGGCCGCCCTCGTGCCCGATGCCCAGCACCCCGCTCTGCACGATCGCCCAGACGATGAAGAAAACGATCGGCAGCGCGCTCAGCAGCCGACCGCCGCGGAACTGGATCGTCGTGCGCCGATGATCCGCCGACGCGGCAAGGTCCGACAGCTCCGAGGACTCCGTGGGGGACGGCGCCTGGCTCATGGCGAAGACATCCGCGGAAAGGCAAAAGACCGGCCGACGGCACGCCACCGCCGGCTGTCGTGACACGGCGTAGCGCCCATGAAATTACCCGTCCTGCGCCGTCGGTCAAGCGCGGTGTCGGTTCGTCATATGCTTGGAGCCGTGATTCTCAATCCAGCGCAACGAGCCAAACTCAACCCCCCTCCCTCTCAGGGAGGGGTTGGGGGAGGGTCGTGCGCACGACGACCATGAGCAGCCGATGCGCGTGAGGAGGGTGCGTAGAACGCTGATGCAAGTGGCGCTGATGTGTGTGAGGGTGGTGCAATGGTTAACGAGCGCCCCACCCTCCCCCTGCCCCTCCCTCAAAGGGAGGGGGGTTGAAAGGGTCACTGATCACAAATCGCAAACGCCGTCTCCGCCGCCGCCAGCGGGTCGCCCTTCGGCGAGAACTCGTGGCCGACGTAGCCCTCGTAGTCACTCTCGGCGATCGCCTTGCAGATGCCGCGGTAGTTCAGCTCCTGCGTGTCGTCGAGATCCTGCCGGCCGGGGTTGCCGGCCGTGTGGATGTGGCCGATCCAGTGCATGTGCTCGCGCATCGTGCGGATGACATCGCCCTCCATGATCTGCATGTGATAAACGTCATAGAGCAGCTTCACGCTCGGGCTGTTCACGCGTTCGCACACCGCCGCGCCCCAGACCGTGTGGTCGCACTGGTAGCCGGCATGGTTCACCTTCGAGTTGAGCAGCTCCATGTTCAGCGTCACGCCCTTCTGCTCGGCATACCCCGCCACACGCTGAAAGCCCTCGGCCGTCGCGTCGATCGCATCGGCCTCGCTCTGGTGCGGGTTGCGGTTGCCCGAAAAACAGATCAGCCCCGGTATGCCATGCTCTGCGGCGAAGTCGATGTTGGCGCGCAGCTCCTGCTCGATGCGGGCGTGGTTCGATCGCTTGTTCAACCCGTCGCCCAGCGTGCGGTGCCCCACGAAGCTCGCCACCGCCAGCCCGTGCTCGCGCGTCGCGGCGATCAACTGATCGGTTTCATCGTTGCGAAACGTAAACTCCACCGCCGCGTAGCCAATCTCGGCCAAACGCGCGAGCACGCGCTCCGGCGCCGTATCGGCCGCGCGAAACATCGGATACATCACGGACTGCTTGATCGGCATGAGGAGCTCCGTTTCATTCGTGAACTGATCAGTCATTCTCTCTTGCAAGCGGCGAATAGCCACGAAGAGGCACAAGAGGCACAGCAGTGATCCATCTGATTTTTGCGTCTCTTGTGCGTCTTCGTGGCTGCTCGCCGCCTTGATCGTCAACGCGAAGACGCGCAGCCGCCATCAAGCTTCTCCGCTCTGCACGGCATCGGCCGACGAAACACTGTACTTCTCCAGCAACCGCGCCAGGTTCCCGCCGAGAATAAGACGCTTCTCCTCCGCACTGATGCGCGCCAGCAGAATCGGCCCCAATCCCCACGCGATCGGCAGATCCGTCAAGTCCGAGCCGAACATGAACCGCTCCGCCCCGATCGCCTCAACCACTTGCTCGCACGCGCGCGGCCCCAGCAGCGGACACGAGCAGACGTACAGATTCTCATGCTCGCGCATGACCTCCGCATACTTCGTCGTCGTGTGCCCGGTGAGAAAGCACGCGTTTGGATACGTCGTCACCAGCCGGCGCATCTGCTCGGGCGAGCCCCACTCGTGATTCAGGATCAGCTCCCCGCGCTCGTGCGCCCACTGGCACGCGACATCAATGTTCGGCCCTTCCTCCGGATACCCCTGGTAGCTCGGAATCAACTTCACGCCGCGCATCCCCATCGCCGCGCCGCGCTCCAGCTCGCGGCGCATCTCCTCCGGCCCGCGAAACGGATTCACCAGCGTGAACCCCACGAACCGCTCCGGATAACGCCGCACCGCCTCCGCCACGTAATCGTTGTCCGGCTGCTCGTCACTGAACACACCGCTCAAACCGAACACGCACACCTTCTCCACGCCGAGCCGATCCATCTCGCGCACGATCTCGTCCAACTCGTGATCGGGAATGTGGTAATGATTGCAGTGCAAACTCAAATGCCCGTGACAATCCTGAAACGTCATCCCTGCCGGCCGCTCGCCCGTCCGCCCGAACGCGACATACGCATCCGCCGGCTCCGCCGGCTCCACCACCGGATGCACCGGCTCGCACCAGCGAATCAATCGCCGCCAGTTGTCCCCCGCAATCGCGCGCTTCGCCTTATCGTCAATCTCCGCGCACGCCAGCGTCGCCAGCGTCATGTGCGGCCCCACCATCGGCCAGCCACTGCCAAACACCAGCCGATGCGCGCCCCCCCCGCGCGCCAGATACTCGATCCCGTGATGCAGCCAGTACGCGCTCAGTTCCAGGTGCAGGTTCTCGCACGCATCCAGCGCCCGATACAGCAACCGCTGCGACCGTCGAATGCGCCGCTCGCTCACCACCACCGGCAGCGTCGGCCAGCGCTGGCACAGATCGACCACACCCTTCCAGTCCGTCCCATCCTGCCCGTGCGCCACGCGCGGCCCATGCTCCACCGGATTGATCACCACCGGCACGCCCGCCGCCGCCAACGGCTCCAGCAACCAATCCACGCACCAGTCCGCCAGGTTGAATTGGTGCTGGTTCGGAAACAGGTAAAGCGCCCCGACCTTCTGCTCGCGCATCTGCGCGACCAGCGTCTCGCCATCGACCTGCTCTTCCTTCGCCCCGTTCGGCAGCGCCGACCACGCCGGGTGCAACCGCTCGCTCTGCCGCGCGATCGCCACGCTGCGCGGGTTGCCTGCCTGCGGATGAAACTCGCGCGTCAGGCAATCCATCACCATCGCCTCAGCGATGCCGTAATGGTCCATGTCCGCCAGCAGCTCATCCGCCGCGCAAGGCTCCCCCGCGCGCCACTGCTTGTGCCGGCCGACCATCGTCACCGCATCAAACGCATTTAACTGCACCATCTCCGTCCATCCTTTCACTCCCACGCCGGACCGAAGCGACCGCAGGGAGCGCAGGTCCGGATTCCACCGCGCCACTCATCCACCTTCAAATCCCCGCAAACACCTTGTTGATCCCCGCCGCCACGCGATCGCAATCCGCCTCCGACCACCACTGATCGATGCTGATGCGAACCGTGCGTGCGAACAGATCATCAGCCACGGGACAATCACCGTGCTTTGCGCGCTCAGCAGTCTTCGTCTCCACCAGCGGCAGCATCTGCGCGTAGTAATGCCAGTCCGGCCGATCGCTTCGGCCGCGCATCCCCGCGCCGATTCCCTCGGCCTGCAGCGCCTCGACAATCCGCGCGCCAAGCTCCATGCTCTCGGGAATGAAGCGCCACTCGTAACCGATATCGCCCTCCGGATCGTGCGACCGCCGCGACCGCACGTGCCCGCAGGGCTCCACCTGCGACACCACGCGCCGGCAGTTCGTCCGAAACCGCTGCACGATCCCCGGCAGCTTGCGAAGCTGCACCAGGTCCACCGCCGACTCCAGCTCCGACAGCCGATAGTTCGCCCCCGCGAACAGTTCACCGTCATAGCGCGAAGGCGCGAAACGGTCCGGCCGCCAGAGCCCGCCCGCCTCGGCGAGCTGCGAAGCGCGTTCGAAGATGCGCTCGTCGTTGCTGATGAACATGCCGCCTTCGCTGCCGCCGATGATCTTGTACGCCGAGATGCTGAAGCAGCCGACGTCGCCGATCGTGCCGACAAGGTTGTCCTTGTAGGACGCGCCCGGCGCCTGCGCGCAATCCTCGATCACCGCGATCTTGTGCTCGCGTGCCACCGCCATGATGCGATCCATGCCGCAGACGTGGCCCGCCCAGTGCGTCGGCGCCACCGCGACGGTGCGCTCGGTGATCAGCGGCGCGATCTTCTCCGGATCGATCGTCATCGATTCATCGATGTCGCAGAACACCGGCCGCCCGCCCGCAAGCACCACCGCCATCGCCGTCGCGATGAACCCGACCGCCGGCACGATCACTTCCTTGCCCGGCCCCACGCCGACACCCACCATCGCGGCATGCAGCGCGCCCGTGCCGGAGCTGGCGGGGCGCGCGTATTTCACGCCGAAGAACTCCCGCGCCGCCGCCTCGTACACCTCGCCCTTGCTTGGCTTCGGGTGCGTGCTGATGAAACGCGCCAGGTTCGGCCCGCCTTCCGGCAAATCATCATTCGACACCGCGCCGCGCAGCCGCTGCATCGCCGTCTCGTTGAACCCGAAACGTTCGGCGATCGAGAGAAACTCTTCGATGCCGATCTTCGGTTCCGCCTTGCCCGTGCGCCCTTCAAACGCCTTCGGGCCGCCGTTGATCGCCAGTTCGTTCGTGGTCTGTGTCCGTGTCGATGTCATGGTGTTCCTTCCGGTGTGTTTCAGAATTGCGACAGCACGCGCGGCAGCGGGTCCGTCTGCTCGTGCATCGAAGTGAGAAGATGTGTCATCATCTGATCGCGCAACGCACGCGACGCGGGATCGTCGTATCGATCGACGCGCTCGTCCGGATCGTCGCGCAGGTCGAACAGGTGCCCCACGCGGTCGTCAGGGAAATAGTTCAGCTTCGCCTCGGCCGTGCGCACCGTCCAGCACGCGACGAACGGGCCCCACCACGCAGTGAACAGCTCGCAGTAGATGAACGGTCGCCCGACGCTTTCACCCTGAACGAGCCTCGTCGACAGATCGCGTCCCTGCACGCCCGGCGGCGCATCCACGCCCAGCAGCCCCAGCAGCGTCGGCATCAGGTCGATCGCCTGCGTCAGCTCATCGATGCGTTGCCCCTGCGGCAGCTTCGCGGGCCAGCTCACGAAGCACGGCACGCGGATCAGGCAGTCGTAGTGGTACGACCCCTTGCGCCACAAACCGTAATCGCCGAGCATCTCGCCGTGGTCTGCCACGAACACGAAGACGGTGTTGTCCATCTCGCCGGCGCGCTCGATCGCTTCGAGCAGCCGACCGACCCCGCGATCGATCATCTCGACCATCGCGTAATACAGGCCGACCGTCGTGCGCGCCATCTCATCGGTGACGTCCGAGAAATCCGGCACGCGCTCCGCCAGGCCCGCCGGCCACGTCACGGCGCCGGTGTCGGTGTATTTCGGCGACGGCATCCGCTCGGCCGGGTAATCGCGCGCGATCTCCTCCGGCGGGTCGAACGGGTGATGCGGGTCGACGAACGAGACCTGCATGAACAGGGGCGTCTCGGCGTGATGCTGCGCGAAGTAGTCCGCCGCCGATTCGCCGACGAACATCGACGGATGCAGTTCCGCCGGCATGTCCACCGGGCCCACGTCCCGCAGCGGCGAGTCTGGATACAACTGCCGCCACGGCGCTTCGTTCATCGCCGAGGCCCGGTCGCGCGGCACGCGCTGCGCCAGCGCCGGATCGCGCTGCATCAACCAGTCCACGTACTGACCGCGCAGCGTGTCCTCGATCTCCACGCGATCCTGAAAACCGTAATGCTGCTTCTCCGGCCGCTCGGGCGCGGGCGGAATGCCGGCCGGCTCGACGAATGGTCGCGCATCGTTGACCGGACAATCCGAGCCGAGGTCGCTGAGCGTGTACTGCTGCGGCGTCAGGTGCAGCTTGCCGAACAGCGACGTGCGATAGCCGCGCTGCTGCAACACCTCCGGCAAGGTCGTCTCGCGCGGGTTGAGCATGGATGCGCCGCCCGACATGCCCAGCGGTCGCATGTATCGGCCCGTGATCATGCACGCCCGGCTCGGCACGCAGACCGACGACTGCGGGTACATCTGATCGAACACCACGCCGCGCGCCGCGAGCCGATCGAGGTTCGGCGTGCGCACGTGCGCGTTGCCCGCGAACCCGAGCGCGTCGGCACGGAGCTGGTCGCACATGAGCCAGACCACGTGTGGCGGCCGCGACGTGTGATCGGCGTTTGAATCGCGATGCGGCATGGTGCGTGAGCTCACGGAATCAGGGTTGCCTCGACCACCAAGCCGCGCGGGTGAGTCCGCGAACCCCGCGGGTAATTCGGTCGTGAAC
>JBMCXL010000179.1:0-6555 GCA_048621015.1 Phycisphaeraceae bacterium | reverse complement strand
GATCACTGCACCGCCGGCGCCCCTTCCGCGCCCCGCGGCTCACCATGCCAGAGAAAGTACGTTCCGCGCCTCACATCATCGAAGATCAACATTGCGCACGGCAGCATGATCAGGATCAACACCGTCGCCGCGAGCAGGCCGAACGCCACCGCGATCGCCATCGGAATGAGAAACCGCGCCTGGAAGGATTGTTCGAGCATGAGTGGAAGCAAGCCGCTGACGGTGGTGATCGTGGTCAGCAGGATCGGCCGCAACCGCGCGCGCCCCGCCTGGATCAGCCCTTCCACGATGTCGCGCCCCTGGGCGCGCTCGGCGTTGTAGAAGTCGATCAGGATCAGCGAGTCGTTCACCACGATGCCCGACAGCGCCACGAAACCGATGATGCTCAGAAACGTCAGGTCAAAGCCCATCAGCACGTGCCCCCACACCACGCCGATGGTCGCGAATGGAATGACCAGCATCACCACGATCGGCTGCACGTAGCTGCCGAACAGCCACGCGAGAATCACGTAGATCATCGCCAGCGCCGCGAGCATGCCCCACGGCAGCGACGCGAACGCCTCGGCGAGCCGCTCCTGTCGGCCGGCGGGCGCGACCGTCACCGTCGGATGATCGCGCTCGATCTGATCCAGATCGAGGCGCGGCGCGATCGTCTCCGGGCTAACCCCCGGCGCGGTGTCGGCCGTCACGGTGACCGCGCGCTGCCGGTCGATGCGGGTGATCGTGGAATAACCGGTGCTCTGCTGGACCGTCGCGATCTCGCTCAGCGGCACGAACTGGCCGGCGGGATTGACGACCCACGCATGCTGCACGCGATGCAGGCTGCGGCGCGTTGGCTCGTCGGCGCGCACGCGCACGTCGATGTCCTCCTCCTCGGCAGCGTACGTGTGCGCATCGAGCCCGAACACGTAGCCACGCAGTTGCGTCGCCACCATCTCGCGCGTGAAACCTTGCGCCGCACCGGCGGGCGTCAGCGCGACCTGGAGTTCGAGCTGGCCCAGATCGTTGTCGTCGGCGATGTCGTGCACGCCTTCGAAACCAACAAGCTGGCGCTTCAGATCGTTCGCCGCGCGCTGCAGCTCGTCCACGTCGCGCCCGCGCAGCTCGATGGAAATGTCCGGACCGCCCGGACCGCCCGTGATCTCGGTGAAGCTCAAGCGATCGATGCCGGTCAACTCGCCTTCCAACTCATCGCGGATCGCGGCGATCACTTCCATTGACGTGCGCTCGCGCTGCTCGATGTTCTGAAGCTCGATGAACATCTGCGCCAGATGCGGCGAGGCTGCTTCCGCCTGGCCGCTCTCGATGTTGGAGCGCTGGCCGACGACCGTCGCCACACCGCGACTCTCCGGCTGCGCCGACGCGGCGCGCTCAATCCGTTCTGCGATGCGCTGCGTCTGCTCGATCGGCGTGCCGATCGGCATGCGCACGTCCACGACGATCGTCTCCGCGTCCTCGCCCGGCAGAAAGTTGAACGTCAGGTGTCCGCCAAGGACCACGCCCAGTGAGATCATCCACACCGCGGCGATCCCCGCGACGGTCACGTATCGATGCCGCAGCAGGATGCGCAGCAGCCACGCGTACGCGGGTACAAGCCGATCGAGCACCAGGTGATCGCGAAAGCGCTCGATGCGGCGCACACGGCTGATGACCTGTGTCGGATGCGACTGGTCGCGCTTGCGCAGCGTGTGGCCCATGTGGCTCGGCAGAATGAGCAGGGCCTCGACCAGGCTCATGCCCAGCGCACAGGCGACCACCGCCGGCAGCGCGCCCAGCAAGTCGCCGATCTGCCCGCGAATGAACGTCAGCGGCAGAAACGCCACGATGCTGGTCAGCACCGTCGCAACGACCGGCCACTGCACCTGCTCGGTGCCCGTCACCGCGGCCTCGAGCGCCGGCTCGCCGCGGTCGTGGCGCGCCTGCACGTTTTCCGCCACCACGATCGCATCGTCCACCAGCAGCCCGAGCACCACGATCAGTCCGAACGTGGTGAGAAGGTTCAACGTGATGTCCAGCGCCCACATCACCAACACCGTGCCGAACAGCGCCGTCGCCAGGCCGATGCCCACCCACGTCGCGACGCGCCAGTTCAGAAACAGCAGCAGCGTGGCGAACACGAGCATCGCGCCGTAGCTCGCATTGCGGATCAGCAGATCGAGTCGGCCTTCGACGAAGCGCGCCAGGTTGGACATCGTCTGAAGCGAAGCGGCGTCCGGCAGCGGCACGTTGCTGTCCTGACCGAGCTGATACGCGCGCAGCGCGTCGTTGGTCAGCACGTTCTCCAGCATGTCCACCGGCCCGTCCGGCAGCACGTTTCGCAGCAAATCGATGCGCCCGGAGGCGACCCACTCCGCGAGCATCCCGTCGCTGAACGGCTCGCCGTTGCGCGCATCGACATACGCCCGCACCATGTGCGCCATCGAGACGATGTCCTGGTCACCGACCTTGAACACCGTCATCACCGCCGCGGGCTGGCCGTTGAAGCGGTTGACGATCTGCTCGTCGACGAACCCTTCCCGCACCTGCGCAACATCACCGACGCGCACGACGCGCCCCTCGGTGTCGGCGCGCAAGGGGATCTGCTCGATCTGCGCGGCGCGCTCCTCGACGCCGAGCGTGCGCACCTTCACGTTGCCGGAGCTGCCCTGCACCGTGCCGCCGGGCACGTCCTGCATCCACGCGCCGATGCGCTCGCTGATGTCGGTGATGCTCAGGCCGTGCTCGAGCATGGCGGCCTGCGGCACGTCGACGCGCACCTCGTAGTCGCGCACGCCATCGATGGTGATCTCGCCCATGCCCGGCAGGCGGCGCAGCTCGTCGCGCAGCGCGCGGATGCCGCGCTTCATCGTGCGCTCGTCCAGGTCGCCGAACAGCGCCAGGCGGATCACCGGCAGGCGCGGCTCGAACAGCTCGACCTCGATCTCCTCCGCATCGCGCGGCAGGTCCTGCAGCGCATCGATTGCGCGCTCCACCTCGTCCAATGCCGCGTCCGGGTCCACCCCCTCGCGAAACTCCACCGTCACGCCGCCACCGCCCTCGGCCAGCGTCGAGCGAATCTCCTCCACCTCGTCCAGGTCCGCCAGCGCATCTTCCACCTTCAACGCCAGCGACGTCTCCACCTCCTCCGGCGAGGCGCCCGGGTACGGCATCGTGATCAGCGCCTGCTCCGGCGTGGTTTCCGGAAACATCTCGCGCCGCAGCGCCAAACCCATCACGATTCCGCCGATCAGCAGCGTGAGCATCAGCAGGTTCACCACCACCGGCTTGTTCACGCCGAAGCGCGCAATGCTCACCGTCCCACCTCCTGATCCACGCTCTCACTCGCCGCCTGCGCCTGACCGACCAACACCGGGTCCACACGCTGACCGTCCAGCACCGAACTCGATGCGCTGGCCATGACCATCTGCCCCGTTGACAAAGGCTCGGCCAGCACCGCCCACTGCTGGTCCTCGCTCAATCCAAGCTCCGGCACGCGCCCCTCGAACGTCCACGCGATCCGCACTGGCCGACTGATCACGCGCCCATCCTCGTCGATCGTACGGATCGCCCCGCCGCGAATCGCGCGCCGCGGCACGACCCAGCGCTGCGCCGTTTCGCCGCTGCGCACCACGCCCTCGACGAACATGCCCGGCGCCAACATCCGCGCACGCTGCGCCATCGGCGGCGCCGCCTCGGGCTGGCGCAGCTCGACGTACACCGTCACCGTGCGCGCCTCCACCTGGTTCGCCGGCGACACACGCGCCACCTGCCCCGACCAGGTCGCGCCGGATTCGTCGGTGGCGCGCAGCTCGACCTCATCGCCCACGCTCACGCCCCCACGCGCCGCGGCCGGCAACTGCAACGGCACCTCGATGCGCTCCAGCGACACGACGCGCGCCACGCGCTCGCCGGCCATCAGATTCTCGCCCGGCTCGACGTCGACCACCTCCAGCACGCCCGCGATCGGACTGGTGATGCGCGTGCGCTGCACGTTCAATCGCGCCTGTTCGAGCGCGGCCTGCTGCCCGGCGATCTGCGCCTCGAGCTGGCGGCGACGCACCGGGATCTGCTCCAACGCCTGGCTGGTGGACACCACCGCGCGCTCCGCCGCGATGACATCCCGCCGCGCGCGATCGACCTCCTGCTGGTTCGCGGCGTTGCGCTCCAGCAGTTGGCGCAGCCGCTCCAGGTCGTTGCGCGCCAGTTCGGCATCCTCGCGCTCCAGCTCCAACTGCCGCGACAGCGCACTTTGCTCCACGTCGAGCTGATCGAGCTGGGCACGCAGATCGGCGATGCGCTGCTCGGCGGCCTCCATCTCCCGCTCGAAGTCGCTGGCATCCAACTCGGCGAGCAACTGCCCGCGCGTCACGGCCCGGCCGGTGTCGATGTCGGCCGGCACGCGCTCAACCGTCGCGGTGATACGCGCCGGCACGTTCGCGGCGTTCATCGCCTGTGCCGTGCCGAAACCGCGCCATTGGCGCGCCACCGCCGCGCGCTGGGCGCGAAACACCGCCACCTCCGGCCGGCCCACCTCCGGGCCGCGCCGGCCGGGCTCGGGCTCAGCCAGCACCAGCAGCCAGGCGATGAGCGCACCCAGCAGCAACAACCCGCCGATCACCGCCAGGCGCGTCGTCATCGCGATCCAGTGCCGCCGACCTTCGCTCATTCGGGGAAATCCTGTTCGCCGGTTCGGGAATTGTAGCGGGATCGGGCGGAGGAGTCGGAGGGTCGAACGAATGTCCCGACGTCCAGTGCCGAATGCTCCAATCGCGGAGAAATCGTTTGGTGATTCAACATTCGGCATTCGCGCATTGGACATCCGACATTTCTCACCCATACCCCAGCGCCGCGAGGTCTTCCTCGTCGAGGCCGAAGTGGTGACCGATCTCGTGCAGCAGCGTGATGCGGATCTGCTGCGCCAGCGCGTTGCGGTCGCCGCGACGGGCGCGGTAGCCGGCGAGGCGCATGATCGGGCCGCGAAAGAGCATCATGCGATCGGGGAACGTGCCGGACTGCTGCACGCTGCGCTCGGTGACGGGCACGCCCCAGTGCAGGCCGCACAGGTCGCTTTCGCGCGGGTCCATGTCCAGCTCGTCCAGCAGCGCGTCGGAAGGCTCGTCCTCCACGATCAACGGCACCTCCTCCATCAACTCGCGCAGCCGATCCGGCAACTGCTCGACCAGGTCGTCGAGCATGCGGTCGAACAGGCGGCGGTCGGCGGGATGCACCATGGCGACTGAAAAGCGTAGCGGACATCGGCGATCCTGTCTGCCGGTCCGCTACAATGCGCCGCTATGCAGGAAGATCCGCCCCCCCACATCTTCGAGCAGACGCCCGACACGCTCGCCGCGCGGTTCGAGCAATGGGGCTTGCCCGCCTACCGCGCGCGGCAGGTGCTGGAGTGGGTCTACCACCACGGCATCGCCGACCCCCAGCGGATGACCAACCTGCCCAAGCGCGAGCGCGCGGCGCTGACCGAGCGGATGACCTTCCTGCGCGGCGCGACTGTCGGGCACCAGCGCGCCACCGACGGCACGCAGAAGCTGCTGATGGAATGGGCCGCCCCGCACGGCCACGAGCAGCGGCTGAAGGTGCTCGGCGACGGCGCGTTGCAGACCGAGTGCGTCATGATCCCCAGCGAAAGCAGCGAGGGCCGAGCGCGCAAGACCGCGTGCATCTCCAGCCAGGTGGGCTGTCCGGTGGGCTGCCGCTTCTGCGCTTCGGGGCTGGGTGGACTCGATGCGAATCTCACTTCGGGCCAGATCGTCGAGCAGGCGTGGCAGCTTGCGCAGCTCGAAGGTGTGGGGCGCATCACCAACATCGTGTTCATGGGCATGGGCGAGCCGCTGGCGAACTTCGGCGCGGTGACGGGCGCGGTGCGCACGTTGATGGCGTCGTGGGGCATGGCGATCTCGGGCCGGCGCATCACGATCAGCACGGTGGGCCTGCCGACGCCGATGCGGCGCCTCGCGGACCTGCAGCTGCCGGTGACACTGGCGGTGAGTCTGCACGCGCCCAACGACGAGGTGCGCCGCCAGCTCATTCCGTGGGCCGAGCGCGTGAGCGTGCAGCAGTTGATCGATGCGGGGCGCTATTACTTCGAGCACACGGGACGCGAGGTGACGCTGGAATACATTCTGCTGCGTCACGTGAACGATCGACCGGAGCACGCGCGCGAGCTGGTGGAAGTGGCGCGCGAGCTGCGCAGCAACATCAACCTGATCCGCTACAACGAGGTGAAGGGCATGCCGTTCGATCGGCCGACGCAAGCGGACGTGCAGCGGTTTCAGCAGATTCTGCGGCGCGGCGGGGTGAACGTCCACATCCGCGCGAGCCGGGGCCGCGACATCGCCGCGGCGTGTGGACAGCTTCGGCATGAAGCGCAGCAGGCGCGGGAACGGGTGGAGTAGATCCGGAGTGGGATGAATCTCCGCGTCACCGGGAAGAAACAGATAGCCGCGAAGAAGCACAAGATGCGCGTGAGCATGTCTTGTGTCTCTTGTGCCTCTTCGCGGCGATTGATTGCCCCCCAAGCCGCGCGGGTGAGTCTGCGAACCCCGCGGGTATCTGCCACCC
>JBMCXL010000178.1:0-6563 GCA_048621015.1 Phycisphaeraceae bacterium | reverse complement strand
CCGCCGAAGCGATACGACCAGCCGTGCTGGAGGCTGCGCGACCAGAGGCGCATGAACAGGCGGTCGCCCGGCTTTTCGAGGCGGCGCTTCACCAGCTCGTGGCGCAGGCGGATCAGGTGCTTGGGGATGTTGATACGCACGGGGCACGCTTCGTAGCACGCGCCGCAGAGGCTGGAGGCGTGGGGCAGGTCGGGGTAATTGTGCAGGCCCTTGAGCATGGGCGTGAGGATCGCGCCGATCGGACCGGAGTAGACCGCGCCGTAGCTGTGGCCGCCGATCTTGCGGTAGACGGGGCAGGCGTTGAGGCATGCGCCGCAGCGGATGCAGCGCAGCATCTCCCGGCTTTCCTCGCGCAGGACTTCGGTGCGCCCGTTGTCGACGAGGACGATGTGCACCTGCTCGGGGCCGTCGGGCTCGTCGCTGCGCTTCGGGCCGGTGACGGTGTGCGTGTAGCAGGTGAGCGGCTGACCGGTGCTGGAGCGCGCGAGCACCTTGAGCATGACGCCGAGGTGTTCGAGGCGCGGGATCAGTTTCTCGATGCCGGCGAAGCCGATGTGGATGCGCGGCGCGGAGGTGCAGAAGCGGCCGTTGCCTTCATTGGTGCAGATGGTGAGCGAGCCGGTCTCGGCGGTGAGGAAGTTGGCGCCGCTGATGCCCAGGTCCGCCTGGCGGTATTTCTCGCGCAGGTGCTTGCGGGCGATCTGCGTCAGCTCCGCGGCGTCCTCGGTGTAGGGCGCGCCCAGCTCGCGCTGAAACGCGCGGGCGACGGCGGTGCGGTCCTTGTGGATCATCGGCGTGACGATGTGCGAAGGCGCATCACCGTCGAGCTGAAGGATGAACTCACCGAGGTCCGTCTCGATCGTCTCGCAGCCGATGGCTTCCAGCGCGGGCACGAGGTGCGTTTCCTCCGTGACCATCGACTTGCTCTTGACGCACGTCTTGCAGTTGTTGCGCTCGGCGATGGCGACGGCGATGCGGTTGGCCTGCTCGGCATCCTTGGCGAAATGCACCTGGACGCCGGCGGCGGTGGCGTTGTCGACGAACTGTTCGAGGTAGTAATCCAAGTAATCGAGCGTGTGCTGCTTGATGTCACCGGCGAGGTCGCGCAACGCTTCGGCGCGGTCGCCGAACGTGTCGGGCAGCGTCGCCTTGCGCGCGGTGTCCTTCGCCAGCGTGGCGTTGTTCACGAACTGCTGAAGCTGCGCGTTGGCGACGGCGAGCTTGGCGCGCTCGGTGATGCGGTAGGGCAGCGTTGGGAAGAGGGTATCCTGGCTCATGAGCGATCATCCCGGCTCGGAGTTTCGCGCGGAGGCCGCGGAGAGCGCGGAGGTCGCGGAGGGAGAGTCTGGGCTGTGGTGGGTAGGCCGTTGACCACGCGGGTGATCCCATCACGTAGGTGACTGACATTGAAATTGATCAAGTATCCGAGGCGCCACTTGCCCGATTTCAAATAGGTCAATGTTTGTTTTTTGAAAACATCAGTCATTCGCTCGACTGATTTCAGTTCAACGAGCACGAGTGATTCCACCAGCAGGTCGGCACGAAAGCCGGTGCCAATCATTTGCCCTTCATATTCCACCGCGATCGGGAGTTGTCGTTCGGTGTTCAGTCCGCGCTTGTACAGCTCCATGGCCAAGGCGGTTTCATAAACTGACTCAAGCAAGCCGGGACCGAGTACGGTATGCACTTTGATCGCGGCATCGATCACCACGGTGCCGATTTCGTTCTCCCGAGTCATCGCCCCGCAACCTCCGCGCCCTCCGCGCTCTCCGCGTCCTCTGCGCGAAACTCGACTTCCCGTTCTATCTCCAACAACCCCATCCCCTCGGCGATGATCTCCGCCAGGCTCTTGAAACGCACGTCGATGTTTTCGCGGTGGCAGGTGCCGGCGATGTTCATGGTGCAGCCGGCGTCGTTGCTGACGCAGGTGGCGGCGCCGGTGGCCTGGATGCACGAGGCCTTGTCGCGCACCATGGCGCCGGAGATCTGGGGGTATTTCATGGCGAATGTGCCGCCGAAGCCGCAGCACTGGTCGCGTTTCTCCAGCGGGGCGTATTCGAGGCCTTCGATCTGCTGCATCACGCGCACCGCTTCGTCAGTCACGCCGAGGCCGCGCAGGTGACAGGAGTAATGGTAGGTGACTTTGCCGGGCCACTTGGCGCCGTGCTCGCGCAGATCGACTTTCAGGACGTTCAGGAGAAACTCGATGAACTCGTGCGTCCTGGCGGCGAATGCCTTGGCGCGGTCGTGCCATTCGGGCTCGTGCTCGAACATCTCGGGGTAGTGTTCGCGGATCATGGCCGCGCACGAGCCGGAGGGGGTGACGACGTGGTCGGCGTCGGCGAAGGTCTCGATCATGCGCTTGGCGAGCTGGCGCGCTTCGTCGTGGTAGCCGTTGTTCCACATCGGCTGGGCGCAGCAGGTCTGCGCCTCGGGGAACGAGACGGTGCAGCCGAGCTTTTCCAGCACCTTGACGACGGCGATGCCGGTGCGCGGGTAGAACGTGTCGGTCAGGCACGTGATCAGCAGGGCGGCGTGCATGATGCACGAGTGTAGGCACTGCCGGCGCCAGACACAAAGGATGGGAGGGTTCCCGATGCGGTGCGTGTCACGCCCGGCGCTGGCGGCGGAGCCGCTGGCGTTCCAGCTCGGTGGTGAAGCGCACGATCTGGTCCTGCACGCGACGCTGCTCGGCGTCGCCGGCGAAGGCGAACGCCAGGCCGAGCTGGAGCGTGTCGTGGTCGGCCGGCTCGACATGGACGACCTGGGCGTCCACGGTCACCGGCTCGTCCTCACCGGGCAGGCACAACCGGCAGTGGTACACCTGGCCGTGCCACGCGTCGCCGGCGGTGGTGTGGGGATGTTCCAGGCGCAGCCCCATGCCGCTGCCGGAAAGGTTGACCAGGCGCGCTTTCACCGCCGGGGGACGCGGCTCGTTCGCATCGGTGCGCGGCCACAGCCAGAGCGGCTCCATCGCCAGACCCGCTGTGCTCACGCGATAAAACCTGCGGCGCTGCGCCGAGCGCACCTGCGCCGCCTTCCCCAGGCGCAGCGCGACCACGGTCGTCCGGCGGTTGAGTTGATGCCTGACCGCTCGGAGCACGCGACAGCGGCCGACCCAGCGCTGGCCGGCGCTGGCCAGCAGCACCTCCATCTCCGCCGCCTCGCGCAAAGCCGCCGCCTTCTCGGGCGTCTGCGGCAGCTCCACCAGCAGCGATCCATCCTCGCCCACCGCCAGCAGCCGCGATCGACACGGCGCCGCCGCCGACACGATCGCGCCCGCCTGCTCGCCCGCTTCGGCCGAGGGGTCGCCTGTCGCGCCGGTCAACGGCGTCAACTCGACCGACCCGTTGCGGGCGGCCAGGTCGGCGAGCATGTCCTGCCAGAGGCGACGGGAAGGCATCGCAAGAGTCCTCTTCGACGGTGGCAACAGCCTCCCGGGATGTATCGGACGCGACGGATGTATGGGTGCAGGGCATCCGCACCGACGGTCCGACTTGTACAACATCGGCCGATTGGCGCGGCTGCTTGATTGGCCCCACGCGCCGCCCGGGCGAACCGCCAGCCGCCAAGCCGCGCCGCCGATGCCCGCTGCCCGCCCGCCCGCGTCGGCACGATTGCTACACTTGCGGTGACATGGTGATCGTCACGCATGGGTCCGACCTCTCGCTCGCTCCGACATTGACGCCGATCGTGCGCCACGTCGGCGGCACGGTGCGCGCCGGCCTGGAGCGCATCGCCGGCCGCGGGTTCGCGACGGTGCAGCTCGATGCCACACTGCACGGCATTCGTCCGCGCGAGCTCGACCGACAGGCGCGGCGCGAGTTGCTCGGCGTGGTGCGCCGACGAAATCTGCGCCTCGGTGGTGTCGACCTGTTCATCCCGCGCAAGCATTATCTCGAAGCGGACCATGTCGACCGCGCGATGTCCGCGACGGTGGCGGCGATCGAGCTGGCCGCGGACCTGGGGCGCGTGCCGCTGAGTCTGACGCTGCCCGTGCGCCAGCTGCCGGTCGATCTGGCGTCGGCGATCGTCGAGGCGGCGGACGGGCACAGCGTGCGCGTCGCGGTGCATGCGGAGGATCAGCTCGATGCGTTGCAGGCGTGGGTGGAGGAGGTGGACCTGCCGGCACTGGGCGCGGCGATCGACCCGGCGGCGCTGCTGGCGCGCGGGCACGATCCGGCGCAGGTGGCGCAGCGCTTCGGTGCGCATTTGACGGTGGCGCGCTTGAGCGATGTGGCGCGCGGCTCGGTGGAGGAGGAGGCGGACGATCCGACGTTGTCGCAGGGCGGCGGCGAGTCGGTGCGCTGCACGGTGGGGGCGGGTGAGCTGGACCTGCTGGCGTATCGCGTGGCGCTGGATTTGGCGGCGCAGCGCGCGGGGCCGGTGGTGCTCGATCTGCGCGGGTTGAGCGAGCCGATGCGCGCGGCGGAGGATGCGCGGCGGGCGTGGGACGACGCGGCGGTATCGTTTTGAGCGCGTGTCGTTCTGTGAAAACGAGCGGTGCTTTTTTCCCGTCTTGAACGCCCGTTCTGCGCGAATCTGCGAGCGAAGGGCGGGATTGGTTGATTCAACACCCACCAGAAATCCCGCCCTTCGCTGCGCTCAGGACGGGCGTTAGCGCGTGGGGACGCGACATACTCTAAAATGCACGGACTTTGATGCGACCGAGGTTCATCAGCGCGCAGCGAAAGCACCGCATCGCCGAGCACATGGCGATGGTGGTGATGGCGATTCAGTTGTCGGTGGTGTTGGCGTTGGCGTTGGTGCCGGGCGAGCCGCCGCGGATGCAGATCGGGTTTCTGGAGGGGCTGTGGGCGTCGGCGCGGCGGCCGACGTTCTACCCGTTCGTGGCACTGTTGACGGCGGGACCGGTGTTGACGGTGCTGGCGCTGCGCTGGCCGGGTCGGCACCGGGCGTGGCTGGCGCTGGCGTGGTGCGCGTTCGCGCTGGTGGGCATGATCGTGTTCGGGCGGCGCGTGGCGGTGATGGTGGACGTGGTGTGGTGGCAGTTGTTTCCGTGAAACTTCGCCTCACGCATGGCGCACCAGTCCGTCGAACACCGTCTTGTAATAGTGCATCAACCGCACGGGCTGGTCGATCGGCTGGATTTCGGCGCAGAAGTAATCGTCATAGCCGATCCCTTTCAGGAGCGTGAACAGCTCCTGCCACGGATAGCGCGGCACGCCGATGTCCTGGATGTGCACGAGGCCGATGTCGTTCTTGAGCAGGTCGAAGTTGGTTTTGATGGAGCCGGTGTCGTCGGTTTCGCCGTCGTTGCAGTTCCACGTGACTTTCAGGTTGGGATGGTCGCCGGCGTCGAGGATGGCGCGGATGTAAGGCACGTGCTGCGTCACGCGGCCGTGCACTTCCATGCGGATCTCGACACCATGATCGGCTGCAAACGCAGCGCATTGGCCGGCCGCCTTGCCGATCTGTTCGAGCGTCTTTTCGATCGGCACGCCCTGATCAGTCTGCACGCCGTTGGGGCGCACCTTCACGCCGGCGATGCCCAGGTCCTTCGCGAGCAGGACCGCTTCCTTCGTGCCCTCGATGTTCTTCTGCACCTCGTCGGGGTCGAGGCTGTGATATTCGTACGCCGTGCCGATCTGCACCAGGTCGATGCCCGCCTCGGCGAAGCGCTGCTTGACCGCCTCGCGCTGCTGCTGGGTCAGGCTCGTTTCGATGCCGTGCGCGTGCGACGTGCGCGGCTCGACGCCGGTGAAGCCCGTCTCCCGGCAGCGCTCAATCAGCGTGTCGATGTCCCAGTCGCTTGCGAGGTTGTAAGTCACCAGTCCGAGCTTCATGTGCCGATCCTTTCGTGTCGCGAAATCCGCATTTGACGCAATCCAGCATAACGAATCTCCGGGTCGCCGGCGCATCGCAACAACCGGCCATTGGCAATCGGCCATCGGCAATCCACAATACCCCCATGCCGCAGACGCTCAGCGACATCAAGGCCCTGCTCGCCGCGCACGGCCTGCGCCCCAAGCACCGCCTCGGCCAGAACTTTCTACACGATCACAACCACATGCGCCGCATCATCGAGACCGCCGCCCTCACGCCGGGCGAACTGGTGCTCGAAGTCGGCGCCGGCACGGGCTCGCTCTCCGAAGCGCTGCTCGAAGCGGGCGCGCGCCTCGTCGCCGTGGAGATCGACCGCGATCTGGAACCCATCCTGCGCCAGCGCCTCGCGCCGTTCGGTGAGCGCGTGCGCCTCCACATCGGCGATATTCTCAGCAACAAGCGCACGATCAACCCCGATGTCCTCGCGCTGCTGCAAAAGCTTGCCGCCACAACCCCATCCGCCATCCGCCATTCACCATCCGCCATCCCCTTCAAGCTCATCGCCAACCTGCCGTACAACATCGCCTCGCCGCTGTTGATCGACCTGTCGGTGGATCATCCGGAGATGACCGCGGCGGTGGTGATGGTGCAGCGCGAGGTGGCCGATCGTCTCATCGCGCCGCCGGGCTCGAAAACCTACGGCCCGCTGTCCGTGCTGGTGCAGGCGATGTGCGACGTGCGGCGCGTGGCAGCGCTGCCGCCGAGCTGTTTCTGGC
>JBMCXL010000177.1:0-6587 GCA_048621015.1 Phycisphaeraceae bacterium | reverse complement strand
ATGGAGTCGCCGGTGTGCACGCCCATGGGGTCGAGGTTTTCGATGGAGCAGATGACCACGACGTTGTCGTCGCGGTCGCGCATGACTTCCAACTCGTACTCTTTCCAGCCGATGAGCGACTGGTCGATGAGGATCTGGTTGGTCATGGAGGCATCGAGGCCGCGCTGCACCTGCTCGGCGAACTCTTCGCGGTTGTAGGCGATGCCGCCGCCGGTGCCGCCGAGCGTGAAGGCGGGTCGGATGATCGCGGGCAGGCCGGTGCGTTCGAGCACCTGCCAGGCTTCGTCCATGGAGTTGGCGATGCCGGCTTCGGGGCACTTGAGGCCGGGGATGGCCTCGACGATCTGCTTGAACTCGCGGCGGTCCTCGGCGTGGTAGATGACCTCGCGCGTGGCGCCGATCATTTCGATGCCGAATTTCTGGAGCGTGCCGTTGTCGAACAATTCACAGGCGCAGTTGAGCGCGGTCTGTCCGCCGAGGGTGGGCAGCAGCGCGTCGATCTGGAAGTCGCCGCCCTGCTCCTTTTCGATGACGCGGCGCACGGCTTCGGGGGTGATGGGCTCGATGTAGGTGCGGTCGGAAAACTCCGGGTCCGTCATGATGGTGGCCGGATTGGAGTTGACGAGCACGACCCGGTAGCCCTCCTCGCGGAGCGCTTTGCAGGCTTGCGTGCCGGAGTAGTCGAACTCGCAGCCCTGGCCGATGACGATGGAGCCTGAGCCGAGGATGAGGATGGTGCGGATGTCGTCGCGTTTGGGCATGTTCGGAAGCGGTTTGGGGGGAACGAACGGGTGCGCGGCGCAAAATCAGAGGAATCGTAACGCCGCGGCGCGAGATGGCCAACCGGGTGCGGGTGATGACGGCATGGTTTGCCGGGTGGCTGGTCGGGTGGTTCGCGCACAGGTTCGCGCGGCGGTCGCCGAGAGCGCGGAGGCCGCGGAGAACAAGATCGATTTTTAACTTAAATTCTGTTCCCCTCTGCGGCCTCCGCGCTCTCGGCGCCCGCTGCGCGAACCACCGCGCCACCCATGCCGATCGCGGCGGTCCAACCGCGCGCGTCGCCTTCGTGCCGCGGTGGAACAGAAAAAAGTTGGCTCGATCCGCTGAAGGCCCTTGACACGAGATTAGACTCGTTCTAAGTTTCTCCCTCCTACCACACGACGTTTGCCCCGGGGCGGTATCGGGGATTCGTCCAGACAAACCGCGCATCGTGAACCCCTAACTCCATGAGGGAGGCGTACAGCCATGCTGACAGTGGGTGAGAAGTTTCCGGAATTCAAGTGCAAGGCGTGTGTCGGCCTGACCGGCGACGACCTGACCGAAATCAACAGCGGCACCGACGAGGGCAAGTGGAAGGTCTTTGTCTTCTATCCGAAGGACTTCACCTTCGTCTGCCCGACGGAGCTGGTCGAGTTCGGCAAGCGTCTGAAAGACTTCCAGGACCGCGATGCCGTGGTCTACGGCGCCAGCACCGACAACGAACATTCGCACCTCGCCTGGCGTCAGCAGCACGAGGACCTGCGCGACCTGCCCTATCCGCTGCTGGCCACGCAGAAGCTGGCGCAGGAGCTGGACATCCTCGAGCCGGACGAGAACGTCTGCCTGCGTGCGACCTACATCGTCGACCCGGAAGGGACGATCCAGTGGGTGAGCGTGAACAGCCTCAGCGTCGGCCGCAGCGTGGATGAAGTGCTGCGCGTGCTCGACGCGATCCAGTCCGATGAGCTGTGCCCCTGCAACTGGAAGCAGGGCGATCCGTACCTCCAACCGGCGTGAATCATTTGGCGATCTGGTGATTTGGCGATCTGGTGATTTGGTGAATCGGCGCGACGCGCCGTTCACCCTCTCGCCAGGTCGCCATTTCACACATCACCAGATCACCAAATACCATGACTGCAACCACCACGCACATCGACGCGTTGCGCGACAGGCTCCCCGAGGCGGCGAAGGACCTGCGCCTCAACCTCCAGAGCGTGCTCAGCGCCGAACGCCTCAGCGCCGAGCAGACGTGGGGCACCGCGCTCGCCTCGGCCTACTTCGTCGGCAGCGACGAGCTGGCCGAAGCGCTGATCGCCGACGCGCAAGCCAACGGCGTCGACGACAACGTGATCGACGACGCGAAAGCCGCCGCCTCGCTCATGGCCATGAACACGGTCTATTACCGCTTCCGCGGCCTGGTCGAGAAGGAAGACTACAGCAAGCTGCCCGCGCGCCTGCGCATGGCCCGCATCGCCAAGCCCGCCACCGACAAGGCGACGTTCGAACTGTTCGCCATGGCCTGCGCCGCGCTCGCCGGCTGCCACACCTGCATCAAGGCCCACGAAGCGAGCCTCATCAAGCACGGCTTGACCATCGAACACGTGCACGATGCCGTGCGCCTCGGCGCGGTGGTCAACGGCGTCGCCACGGCGCTGCGCCTCTGAACGATCTCCGCATGCACCCTGTTTCATAGCCTGCCCCCAGGCTGTGTGACGCAGCGTGGCCCGGACAGGCCGGTGCCATACGCCCCCTCGGCGCGGCCACCGCGCGAGTTTAAGCGCGGTTCGCCCCTGAACGGGCGTATCGCGGATGCGCGGCGCGGCGGCAGTGGTGTTGTGGCGCGAAAGTGCCTTGGGAAGCGAGGCGTATGGAAGGCGGCAGGATGCCGGCGCTCACTCGGGGATGATGTACGGCGTCAGGCCGAGCGGCCGTTCGGTGAGCAGCAGGCGGGCCAGGTCGTCGTGCACCTGGCGGAGGTTGGTGTCATACGTCCGCCACTCGCGCACCCGGTGCTGCTCGGCGCTGAGGGTCAGCGTAGTCAGCTCCGGGCTCCAGTTGTGGCGCACGTCGGCGGCGGTGATCTCGCCATTGCTGCTGCACCCACTCGCCAGCAGCAGGCTGCCCAGCAACATCGCGGCCCCGATCAGCTTCACGGACTTGGTCATGACACTTCTCCGGGGGAAACTCTGGCCTGCCGCAGTATCCGTCGGCGGCAAGCGGCTGTCAATGGCTCGCCTCCACCCTGCCCTGCCCCATCCATAGCCGGAGCCCGACGGGCTCCCGGTGCCGCTTGCACACCCTGAGGCGCCACCGGGAACCCGTCGGGCTCCGGCTACTGGCGCGGGCAACAGGCGTGGGCGGCGCATCTCACTCCCGCTCCCCCTCGTCCCCTTCGTCCTCGTCGCCCTGTTCCGGCGCGGGCGCCAGCCGCAGCGTCACGGCGGTGCCCTCGGGGGGGATCGCCTCGGTGCGGGTGCTCCAGGCCTGGTCGTCGTTCTGGTTCGTCAGCGTGGTCGGCCGGGTGAGCAAATCGTCGCCGAAGTTGACCAGGGAGATGACCGTGCCGTTGAGGTCGGCCATGTAGAGGCGCTCGCCGGCACGGGGCTCGCCTTCGTCCGGCTCGTAGAAGCTCGAGCCGGCGAAGAGCCAGACGTTGCCTTCCATCGGCTCGTCGGTCTTCTGGTTGACGATCCAGGTGTTGGCGTCGGCCGCGCGCGGCTCCCCGTCCTGCTGCCAGCGGGCTTGAATCGTGAGGCGCGGGCCGGTGGGCGGCTGAACGTCGAAACCCTCTTCGGTGTGCTCCCAGTCGAGCGGGCTGCCCGGCTCGAGGCCGAGCATGATCAGGGCCAGGTGAATGTGGCTGGGCTTGGCGGGCGAGGTGAGGATCGACTCGTACTCGCGCGATCCGGGCGCGCAGACCAGCAGCTCCAGCCAGTCGGCATCGCGGTTGACCACCTCGGCGTCGATCTCGACGAAGCCGGCCTCGCGATCGACGCGGATGGAGGGCAGCGGGCGGTCGGGCTGCGGTTGGGTGGTGGCGCTGTCCTGCGCGCGGGCGGGATGCGCCGCGGTCAATGCCAGGGCGATGAGCAGCAGAAGCGAGCGTGTTTTCATCGATGGGCCTCCCTCCGGCGGGCCTTCGGCCCGCGCGCTAAACAGTAGGCGCGCTCAACCGCCGACGACGGCCCGCACCGCTTCGATCACGCGTTCGTGCAACGGGCCGTTGGTCGCGATGATGCCCGCGTTGCGCTCGAGGCGCTTG
Organism: Phycisphaeraceae bacterium; assembly: GCA_048621015.1. Taxonomy (GTDB): domain Bacteria; phylum Planctomycetota; class Phycisphaerae; order Phycisphaerales; family Phycisphaeraceae; genus JBMCXL01. Next base: position 2,566 of record JBMCXL010000177.1, on the reverse strand, counting down.
CCTTGCGCGAAATCGAGCGGCGCGCCGGTGATGTCGGTGACGCGACCGCCCGCCTCGGCGACGACCAGCGCGCCGGCGGCGTGGTCCCAGATGTTCTCGCGATACTCGGCGCTGGTCGGCAAGCGCAGGTAGATCTGCGCATCGCCACGCGCGACCGCGGCGTACTTTGCCTGGCTGTCCATGCGCACCGGCTCGTGCGTGATGCCAAGTTGCTTCGCGATCTGCGCGGAGGCGGACTGGTCGCTGTGGCCGGACTCGACCGACTCGCAGAAGCGCGCCTGCGCCGGGTCGCTCACGTCGCTGACGCGCACCGGCTGCGCATCATCGAGACCCTGCCCTTCCAACGGCAACTGGAGCGCGCCTTCGCCGCGCGCGGCGATAAGCAGCGCGCCGCGTTCGTCCAGCGCCGGGCATCCCAGCACGCCGAGCACGATTTCGCCGCGCTCGATCAGGCCCAGCGCAATGGCGTACTGCTCGCGGCGCAGAAAACCCTTGGTGCCGTCGATGGGATCGAGCGTCCAGTAGGTCGTCTGCGGGTCGGCCGGTGCGCCGCCGCGGTCGATCCAGTCGAGCACGTCGCTTTCGCCGGCGTCGCCGATCTCGCTGCGCACGTGTTCGACGACCGAGTTGCGCAGCGCTTCGTTGTCCGCGCGGCGCAGTTCGGCGGCGTCTTCCTCGCCGACGACCAGCGCATCACCGAGCGCGCGGCAGACGACCGCCTGCGACGCGAAGTCGGCGACGGTGACGGGGCTGCGGTCTTTCTTCTCGAGCGTGTCGCGCGTGATCAACGTCTGCTGCACGCGCCGCGTGACGCGCGCGGCGGCGCGCACCGCGTCGACGGCGAGGGCGAGTTGATCGGTGCGCGAAAGCTGCTGGGGCATGGGTGGTCCTTTGTTCGGAGACTTGCGCGGCAGAGCCGCGTCGCTTCATGTTCTGCTTGTGAGAATCGGCAATTGGCAATCGGCGATCGGCAATCGCTCAATATTCCCCGCCGTGGGCGAGGTTGTTGAAGCGGGTGGTCTGGCCGGTGAACTGGAGCTTGACGACGCCGGTGGGGCCGTTGCGCTGCTTGGCGACGATGACCTCGGCGACGTTGGTGTCGACGTAGTCCTCCTCGCCGCGATGGTAGTAGTCTTCGCGGTGGAGCATGGAAACGACGTCGGCGTCCTGCTCGATGGAGCCGGACTCGCGCAGGTCGCTCATGCGCGGGCGGTGGCCCTCGCGACCCTCGGCCTGGCGGTTGAGCTGGGAGAGGCAGATGACCGGCACGTTCAATTCGCGCGCCAGCGCCTTGATGCCGCGGCTGATGGTGGAGACTTCCTGCTGGCGCGACTCGGCGCCGGGCTGGCTCATGAGCTGAAGGTAGTCGACGAAGACGGCCTGGATGTCGTAGCGCGCGGCCATGCGGCGCGCCTTGGCGCGCAGGCCGAGCAATGTGAGCCCAGGCGTGTCGTCGATGTAGAGCGGCGCTTCGGAGAGATCGCCCACCGCCATGGCGAGCTTGCCGAAGTCGTCGTCATTGAGCATGTTGCGGCGGAGCTTGTTGGAGTCGACCGCGCTGCGCGAACAGAGCAGGCGCTGGGCCAACTGCTGGCGCGACATTTCCATGGAGAAGATGGCGCAGGGTTGTTTGTTGACGGCCGCGATGTGCTCGGCGATATTCAGCGCGAACGCGGTCTTGCCCATGGAAGGGCGCGCGGCGACGATGATCATCTCGCCCTTCTGCAGGCCGTTGGTCATCTCGTCGAGTTCATAGAAACCGGTCTCGATGCCGGTGACCAGGCGGCCGTCTTCCGCTTCGAGCTGGCTGTAGGTTTCCTGAAGCAGCGACTTGAGATCGCTCGCCTCGTTCTCGCCGCCGGTGGAGCGCAGCTCGAAGACTTTCTGCTCGGCTTTTTCGAGCAGGTCCTGCGCCGCGTCGCCGGCGTGGTAGCAGTCGTAAAGGATGTGGCCGGCCGCATCGATCAGGTGGCGCAGCACCGCCTTGTCGCGCACGATCTGCGCGTAGTGCGCGGCGCTGGCGGCGCTGGGCACGCTCTCGGCCAGCTCGACCAGGTAATCCACGCCGCCGACCTTGTCGAGCTGCTGCTTGTCCTTGAGGCGCTGGTTGAGCTGCACGACGTCGATCGACTGGTGCAGGTCGTAAAGCTCGACCAGCGCCTCGTAGATCGCGGCGTGCGCGGGCGTGTAGAAGTCCTCGGCCGACTTGATGATCTGCACGACCTCGCCGACCACACGCCAGTCCAGGATCATCGATCCGAGCAGCGCGGCCTCGGCCTCGGGCGCGTGCGGCGGCAGCTTCTCGAACAGCTTGGCCAGCTCACCCTGGCGGGGATCGAACGTGTTGCGGTCGTTGCGGAATCGGGCGGGCGCGCTGCTCATGCGGCCCATCATAAAGGCGAAGGGGGCGAAAGATTGTGGATAGATTCGCCGCCGGTTGTGGAAAAGCTGACGGTGAGCGACAGCGTGGTGTCAGTGAGGGCGGGCACCTGGGAAACGCAGCACCCGTGCGGGGAAGCGTGGAGCGTGTGTGAGTGGAGAGTAGAGAGTGGGAACGATGCCCCCC
>JBMCXL010000176.1:0-6591 GCA_048621015.1 Phycisphaeraceae bacterium | reverse complement strand
GATCAGCCTGCACGACAACCGCCGCGCGCTGGACTGGTTCGAGCAGATGCCCGAAGTGGACGGCAGCCGACTCGGCGCGTACGGCCACTCCGTCGGCGCCTACCAGTGCCACGAACTGGCGGCGTTCGACCCGCGCGTGCGCGCGAGCGTGCGCGTGTGCTGGGCGGGTGACTTCACGCGCATGCTGCACCGCAGCGGGCCGCGCGTGCTGGGCGTGCACTTCCTCATGCCGACCCTGCACGCACACCTGCACGTGCCGGAGCTGGTGGCGCTCTCGCAGCCCAATGCGGTGCTGATCCTCAACGCGCGCGGCGATGCCATGTACGACATGAAGGCGCAGGAGAAGATCCGGCGACAGGTCGAGCGCATCGCCCGTCGCCAGGGACGCGGTGACGAGGTGCAGTGGCGCTACTTCGACGGCCCCCACCGCTTTCCACCCGAACAGCAGGCCGACGCCCTGGCGTTTTTCCAGCGTCATCTATAGCGCATCGCATCCACGCTCAACCCCCCTCCCTTGAGGGAGGGGCCAGGGGAGGGTGAGACGCTGGTTCACCTTGCGTTGCCATCACGCGAATATGGTGTTCAGGGTCGCAGGGAGCTCGACCCTCCCCCAGCCCCTCCCTGCGAGGGAGGGGGGGGTTGATGATCGCTCGCGCGATCGCGTTTGCAAGCGCTTGGCGGCGTGTATCGCGCCGGCTCACCGATCGTCCCATTCATCAGCGAGCAGCGCGAACAGTTCGTGATCGATCCACCGGTCATTCCACCGGGCAATGCGGCGCATCGTGCCTTCGTGGCGAAAGCCCAGTCGGCGTGGGATCGCGCCGCTTTGTTCGTTGGCCGGCTCACAGCGGATCGTCAGCCGATGCAGGCCGCGGTCATGAAACGCATGGCGAACCAGGGCGCGCACCGACCGCGTCATGATGCCCCGGCCCTGCGCATCGGCGGCGAGCCAGTAGCCGATGTCGGCGGAGGCAAACTCCACGTTCTCGCAATGCCGCGCCTGTTTCCAATCGGTCCAGCCGGTGCCGCCGACGACGCGGCCGCGCTCCAGTACGATCATCGCGAGCTGCTTGTGATCGGCGAGTTCGTGGAGCGCGCGCTGTGCGAACGCGCGCGTGTCCTGCGCGCTGCGCGTCACCGCGACCCACGGCATCCACCGGCCGATGTGCTCGCGGTTCGCGTCGATCACCGCGAACACCTCGTCGGCATGATGCGGCTCGAGCAGCCGCAACGCTAGCTCATCATCGACGGGTAGCACAAAGCTCATGGCTGGGCGGCCGCTTGGGAGGATCGGGAGTCGCCATCCATCGTGGTCGCCGCGACCTCGCGCGCTTCCTGCGTGCGGATGCGGTTGATGGCGCTGAGATACGCCTTGGCCGCGGCTTCGATGACGTCGGTGGACAGGCCGCGGCCGCGGACGGTGCGGTCGTTGTGACGAACGTGCACGCGCGCCTCGCCCTGCGCTTCCTTCCCGCCGGTGACGGCGCGCGTCTGGTAGTCCTCGAGTGTGACGCTCACGCCGGTGATGCGCTGGATGGCGGAATAGACCGCGTCGATCGGTCCGTCGCCGGTGGCCGCGTCCATGCGCTCGGTGCCGGCACTGTCGCGCAGGGCGACGGTGGCGGTCGCCGTCACGCCGCTGCCGCTGGTCACCTGGAGACTCACCAGTTCCCACAGCGCGCGCTCGGTTTCGAGCTGCTGGTCGAGGATCGCCTCGATGTCCTCGTCGTAGACGTCCTTTTTCTTGTCGGCCAGGGTCTTGAACTCGTCGTACACCTTGTTGAGCGTCTGCTCGTCGATGGTGTAGCCCAGGTCCCTGATGCGCTGCTTGAGCGCATGGTGGCCCGAATGCTTGCCGAGCACGAGCTTGCTTTCCGGCACGCCGATGTCGGAGGGGTCCATGATCTCGTAGGTGCTGCGGTTCTTGAGCATGCCGTCCTGGTGGATGCCGGCTTCGTGCGCGAATGCATTCTCGCCCACCACCGCCTTGTTGCGCTGCACGTCGAGGCCGGTGAGATGCGCGACCATGCGCGAGGTGGGATAGATGCGCCGCGTGTTGATGCCGGTGGTGAACTTTTCAAAGTAGTCGCGGCGCGTGTGCAGCGCCATGACGATCTCCTCGAGCGCGGCGTTGCCGGCGCGTTCACCGATGCCGTTGATGGTGCACTCCACCTGCTTCGCCCCGTGCTGCACCGCGGCGAGGGAATTGGCCACCGCGAGGCCGAGGTCGTTGTGGCAGTGGGCGGAGAGGATGATGCCTTTCTTGTCGATTTCCGGAAGCTGCTCGCGCACGTAGCTGAAGATGCGGCCGTACTCTTCGGGCACGGCATAACCGACGGTGTCGGGAATGTTGATGGTGGTGGCGCCGTGCTCGACGGCGACGGCGGTGATTTCCACGAGCTGATTGAGCTCGGTGCGCGAGCCGTCCTCGGGGCTGAACTCGACGTCCTCGACGTATTCGCGCGCATGCGCGACGCACTGGCCGGCGATCTCCTTGATCTTCTCGAACGGCTTGCGGAGCTTGTGCTCGAGGTGGATCTTGCTGGTGGCGCAGAAGACGTGGATGCGCGGATGGTGCGCGCCCTTGAGCGCTTCGCCGGCGCGGTCGATGTCGGCCGGCACACAGCGCGCCAGGCCGGTCACGGTTGCGCGGCCGAGCTCCTGCCCGATGGCGCGCACCGCGTCGAAATCGCCCTGGCTGGTGATGGGAAAGCCCGCCTCGATGATGTCCACGCCCAGGGCTTCGAGCTGCCGCGCGATCTCCATCTTCTCGTGATGGTTCAGGCTCGCGCCGGGCGACTGCTCGCCGTCGCGGAGGGTGGTGTCGAAGATGCGCACATGGGTGGGATGGTGGGACACGGTCGGATCTCCTGGCGTTGCGCGCGGTCAGGTTGGTGCGTGAAGGTCGTTACAGGATGTCGGATGCGGTTCGATGAATCGGGCGGTCGCCAAACAAAAACGCCCCGTCCGGCGTGGCCAGACAGGGCGGTGGATTCGACTTCGGTTCGGACCGATCCCTCCCTATCCAGCGCACGGGCGCTGCGGCAGCAGGCTCAGCAGCTTTAGGAGGCCGGCGGACTGAATGGGGTTGGTCCGTGTCATGATCGTTGGCTCAGCATAGGGACGGCCTGTGAGGCTGTCAATCCCCATCTATCGCTTGTATCGGCCAGACGGAGCCTGTGGCTTTGATCCGCGGGGCGCTGCGCTCGCATGTTCACAGCTTGCCGGTGCGGGCCCACTGCTGATGGGCCTGCTGCCGGGCCTGCTCGCGGGCGGCGTCGTCCGGACGGGCCGAGGCGCCGTAGTAGATCAGCCCGATGGCCCATCGCCGGCGGTCGCTGGGGTTCGGATCGGCGCGGTGGATGGTCAGCGCGTGGTGGGCGATGACGTCGCCGGGCTCGGCGGGCACGGCGGTTTCATGAGCGCGGTCGGTGTCGCCGTAATCCATGATGCCTTGCGAGAAGCCGAACACGGCGCTGCGCCCGTGTTCGCGCAGGCCGGTGCGGTGCGAGCCGACGACGTAGCGCACGCAGCCGTTGACAGCGTCGACCGGATCGAGCGGCGCCCAGAGCGTCAGCGCATGGTTGGGCTCGAGCTTGAAGTAGTAGCCGTCCTGGTGCGCGGGCGTTTCGCCGCCGACGCGCGGCGCCTTGCCGAACATCTGCATGGCCGTGGGCACCGCGTCTTCGCCGAGGAGGGTCGTGGCGAGCTCGACCAGCGCCGGGTGGTGCAGCCAGCGGCGCGCGAGGTCGGGGTCGTGCTCGTGCATCCGGTCGAGGCGGAACAGCGTCTCGGGCTTGTGCTTGTCCTCGTAGAACGCGGCGCCTTCGGGCAGGCTCGGCAGTCTGTCGGCGATGTAGCGGTCGACGTCGTCGGCCAGGGCGCGGGCCTGCTCGGGTGCAAGAAAACCGGCGAGGTGGGCGTAGCCGTCGCGCTGGAAACCGTCGCGGGCGTCGGCGAGACGATCGGGGCTGGGGTTGGTGGACGGGTTGGGCTGGGGCATGATGGAAGTCTCCGGGTGAGCTCGCGCGTGTCGGCCGTTGCAACGATCGAGCCGGGCACCAGCATCAAGATAACCGGATGACGGTCACCGTCCATGGCCGATTTCGATGATTCGTTGTCGTGGCCGCGGTTCGTGCCCGTCTTCTGCCGCCTGGCCATGACGCGTGCGTTCGCAGTTGCACCGGGACGAGCGAATTTGCCGGTATAATGACGCTGTCCTATTCCTTTCATCATTCATTAAGGGGAGAAACGCCATGATGAGACAACTCACGAACATCGTCGACTGGGCGACACAGGACCCGATCGGCCGCATGGTTGCCCTCGGTGTCGGCGTGGTGCTGGCACTGTTTGCGATCCTGATCCTGCTGCGAAGCATGAAGTGGGCCGCGGCGCGCTGGAAGATGCTGTTCGGCGTGGCAGTGGCGCTGGCCGTGCTTTTCTATGCCGGCATGAGCATTCTGCAGATGGGACCGACCGCGTGGATCATCACCGGGTTCGTCCTTCTTGGCGGGTTCTTCGGCTTCGCCCTGTTCATGACCCAGGGCGGCACGCGCTGAAACGATCTGTTATGGTTTGCCGCCGAGGAACGTGGCCTTGACGCGAAGTCTGTCCATCGAAGATCAGAGCCGACTTCTCGAAACGCATCACCTGCACTGCGACGTGCTCGTGGCCGGCGGCGGACCGGCGGGCGTGCCGTGCGCGGTCGCCGCGGCGCGGTGCGGCGCGAAGGTCGTATTGGTGCAGAATCGGCCGGTGCTCGGCGGCAACGCGTCGTCGGAAGTGCGCATGCACATCGTCGGCGCCGACGCCTCGGGCAAGCGCAGCGGCGATCCCGCCACCGAAACGCGCGAAGGCGGCATCATCGAGGAAATCCGCCTCGAAGCCACGGTGCGCAACCCGCAGCGCTCCGCGTCGATGCTCGACCTGATTTTTTACGAGCTTTGCGCAGCCGAGCCGAACCTCACGCTCCTGCTGAACACCGAGCTCACCGGTGTCGTCATGCAGAACCAGCGCATCGCCCGCGCGATCTGCGACCGCCAGTCGACCGAGGACCGTTTCCTGATCGATGCCGCGGTGTTCGTGGACTGCACCGGCGACGGTCGGCTCGGCGCCGAAGCGGGCGCCGACTTTCGCGAAGGCCGCGAGGCGAAACACGAGTTCGACGAGTCGCTGGCGCAGGACGTGGCGGACAACAAACGCCTCGGCTCGACGCTGCTGTTCCAGGCGCGCAAGCACGATCGCCCGATGCCGTTCATTCCCCCGCCGTGGGCGCGCAAGTTCACCGAGGACGACCTCAAGCACCGCCCGCACGCGTCCAGGGGCGTGGACCTCGGTCGCGAGTACGGCTACTGGTGGCTGGAATGGGGCGGCGAACTGGACACGATCAAGGACAACGAAAAGATCCGCGACGAGCTGCTGCGCATCCTCATGGGCGTGTGGGACCACGTGAAAAACAGCGGCGATCACGGCGCGGAAAACTGGGCGCTGGAATGGTTCGGCTTTCTGCCCGGCAAGCGCGAAAGTCGACGCTTCCTCGGCCCGCACATACTGACGCAACACGACGTGCAGAACGCGCCGGCGTTTCACGACGCGATCGCCTACGGTGGCTGGCCGATCGATCCGCATCCGCCGGGCGGTGTCGATGCCGTGGATGAGAAGCCGTGCACGCAATACCAGCTCGATCACGTTTACGAGATCCCGCTGCGCTGCTGCGTCAGCCGGAACGTGGCCAACCTCATGTTCGCGGGGCGCAACATCTCCGCGACGCACGTCGGCTTTGCCACGACGCGCGTGATGGCAACGTGCGCAGTCATTGGCCAGGGCGTCGGCACCGCTGCGGCACATGCGGTGCAGGCAAAGCGGGAGCCGATCGCGCTTGCCGATGATGCCCGGGTGATGCGCGCGATCCAGCAGCGGTTGCTGCGCGACGATGCTTACCTCATCGGCCGCCTCAACGAAGACGAGCACGACCTGGCGCGGTGCGCGACAGCGCGTGCTTCCAGCGAAACCGAAGACGGCCCGGCGTCGAACGTGCTCAGCGGACAGACGCGCAGCGTGCACGGCCCGCGCGGCGCGCCGACGGACCGCGCCCATCCCGGCACGCACCGCTGGATGAGCGATCCCGCCGCCGACCTGCCCGCGCACCTGGAGCTGCACTGGAACGAGCCGATCACGCTCGGCGAGGTGCAGCTCATCTTCAACACCGGCCTGCACCGCGTGCTCACGCACAGTCACGCCGATGCTTACATGCAGCGCATGCACTGGGGCGAAGCGCAGCCGGAAACCGTGCGCGACTACGAGGTGCACGCTCGCGTTGACGGTCAGTGGCGGCGGATTGTCGCGGTGCGGGGCAATTACCAGCGGCGTCAACGGCATCCACTCGATGAAGCGGTAGCGGCCGATGGGCTGCGGGTGACGGTGAACGCGACCAATGGGGTCGATCAGGCGCGCATTTGCGAGGTGCGCGCTTATGCGCCTGGTTCGGGTGCGTGATGGGGGATGGCGCCCACGGTCGGGAGACCGTGGGCTTTCGGGGGGCGGTCAGTTGTGGGATTCGGTCTCGACCGTTTCGCGCTGGTCGAGCATCGC
>JBMCXL010000175.1:0-6696 GCA_048621015.1 Phycisphaeraceae bacterium | reverse complement strand
CACGGTCGAAGCCGGCCGCTTCGGAAGGCAGTTTGTCCAGGCTGTCGCTGGCGAGGAAGAAAGTCTTGGCGCTCTTGATCGAGCGCTTGGGCGCGTAGTGCACGATCTTGTCGTCCAGGCAGCTCACCAGGTACAGCCCCGGCGTCCGCGGCTGGATGCGGGCGCTCCAGTAGCCCCGGTCAGGCTTGGCGCCGCGATCGCGCAGCCGTGGCTTAAGATCCGACCGTTCGCCATCGGGCGCGATCAGGTCCAGTGAGATGTGCTCGGGATCGACCTTGCCCGCGAGCTTGAAGTCGCGGTGGTGGTTGCCGTGGTTGCCCAGCATCAGGGCCAGGTGCACCACATCGTCCACGCGCACGAGGTTGGTGTTGGGCTCGACCCATGTGTCGTGACCGGAGGCGGGCATGGCCAGAGCGAGCAGGAGCAGGCAGGTGAGCCACGGCGCATGCTTCATGACTGAATTTCCTCGCTCCGGATGCAGGGTGGTGTCCACCGGACGATACAGCGTACGCCGAGGTGCATGCACTGGCCTGGCCGAATCTTCCCCATCCTCGGGCTCCTCCGGGTCGACGCAGACAGCACCATCCTCCACCAATGCCCCGCGCCCGTCCAGACGGAGAAAGCTCATTCAATCCAAACGCCCGTGAACGGCGCGAGCCCTGGGACCAGCTCACCCCAGCTGGTTTAATACGGCTTCTGGGGTCGTCCCTTTGCCATGCCATGCTCCTTTGGGTAATATGTGAGCTGTTCGAATACAACCTGCTGGACCCGGCGCAAGATTGGAAAAAAGAGTGGGACAAAGTCCCAGCCCGCCGGAGCGGCAAGGATCGTAAAGTCGCTGAATAAAGCGACTTACAAATTCAACAGCATGCGGGTGTAGCTCAGCGGTAGAGCGCCACCTTGCCAAGGTGGATGTCGAGGGTTCGAATCCCTTCACCCGCTTCGAAAACCCACGGGCCCCGTCAAGGTGATCCTTGCCGGGGTCTTTTGTTGCGCGGGGTGAGTTCGCCGAGGTGGGCTGCGGCGACGGGCGGCCGCTGTTCCGCAGCGCGGTCGTAGAGTTCGCGCAGGGCGTCGCGCAGGTTGCCGCAGTGGCGATGGTGCAGCGCGGTGATGACGGGCTCGGGCAGGGGCCGGCCGAGCAGGTCGGTGACGAGGCGGCCGAGCAGCGCCGGGCTTGTACGGCAGTGGATGAGCGTTGGCAGCCGTGTGGTGCGCCGGTGGGTGGTGACGACCAGGCCGGCGGCGGCGCGGGTGGCGCGGCGGAGGCGGCGGCGCGCCAGGGGGTGCAGCAGGTCGTAGCCGTCGGCGATCAGGATGTGATGGACAGTGAGCGTGGCGAGCGCGTCGCGCCAGGCGGCGGGCAGGGCGCGGCCGTCGTCGGTGTTCATGCGCAGCAGGCGCACCGTGTAGCCGATCGCTTCGAGCCGCGGCGCGAGGTGTTCGGTCAACGTGGTCTTGCCGCTACCGTGCGGGCCGACGATGGCGGCGCGGTACCGCAGCGTTTCGAGCCGGCGCATCAGCGCGGGCCAGTCGGCGCCCTGCAGCTCGAAGCGCACCTGCTCGATGCGCTGCATGCGGAACGGGTTGTCGCTTGCGGCGATCATTGGAAAGAAAACTTGAACCCGGCCGACGCTTCCGCTGGCTCGGCATCCGCGGGCGGCGTGATGGGCGCGCCGGTGGGGGAAATGATCAAGTCCAGCCGTTCGACACGATGGCCCGGCTCGACGACCAGCTCCAGCGCCCAATGGATCGCGATGAGCTTGCCGTCGTAACTGTACGGGCCGTCGGGCGCCTTGAAGCTGAAGATCTGCGCATCCACCGCGACGGCATTCTCATACTCGAGCTTGTCGATCACGCCGACGTCGCGGTCCCCTTTGCCGGTCGTGTGCCAGAAGAGGTAGAGCGTCACCCGCTCGGGGGGTTCCTCCACCTGCCAGCCGGCGAGGCCTTCGATCATCTGACCGGGCGCGAACTGCGTGCGGTTGTCGTGCGTTTCGAGCTTGAGCTGGCTCATTCGGCCACCCTTTCCTACGTGTCCACGCGTTGCGGCAGCAGCGTGAGGTCATAGGTGTCGCTGACGTCCGGCCAGCGCGGGATGTCGCCGCGCACGTGCAGCTTCCAGACGATCTTATTGCGGTCGCTTGCGAACGAGTGCATGGTGTCGCGCGGGATCTGCAGATGGCCCCGGCCCTGGCGGGCGTCGATGGCGGAACGGTCGAGCGCGCCGGTCACGGGAAATTCGGCAACGGTGGCCTTGTCGGTGTGCGTGTTGGTGCCGCGCTGGTAGGTGGCTTCCTCCTGGCCTTCCAGCGTGATGCGCAGCGTCTGGAAGCGGCTGGCCGCGCCCTCGATGCGCCACTGCAACTCCAATGGCTGGCCGACGTGCAGACGCCGCGCGTTGACAGTCAGCACGACCGTCGGATTGAACAACGCCAGCGCGTAATAGCCCACCGCACCGACCAGGCCCAGGCCCACCAGGGCGAACAGGCCGAGGAACAGCAGCACGAACCACGGCCCGTCGTCGGTGTAAACCAGGTAGATGAAGCCCCACGTGAACGCGTTCCAGAGCACGGCGGCGACGATGGTGCCGATCAGCTTGTTGCGGCGGTGCTTGCCGGGGCGCAGCGTGACGGGGCCGTCGGTCTCGCCCATCGCGGTATCGCCCGACAGCGCGCCGCTCTCGCTCGGCAGCCAGGCGCGCTTCGGATCGCGCTGGCTCTTGCGCCACTGGTAGACGGGCACGCCGATCATGCCGCCGAGGCCGACCAGCACGAACAGCAGGGGAAACAACCCGAACCAGAGTTCGTTGGGAAAGCCACGTTCAATGACGGCCTGGCTCGGATGGTCGGGATCGACGTAGCAGGTGGTTTCCGTGCCGGGCGCGTGGGCATCCACGATCGCCTTGCGCCCGCTGTAGTTGGAACTGGAACCGCGGACGAACCAGTACCGATCGCCGCGGTACGAGCGGCCGCCGTACTCGTAGCGATAGGTCATCTCGATGCTGTAGGTCGTGTCACCCTCGCTGTCGCGGTGCGACTCGAGTTCGCTGCGCTCGATGACGCAGGGCGTGGCGACCCATTCCTTGGCGGCCATGATGTTCATGACCGGCGCGAGGAATATGAAGTAGAAGAACGCCGCCCCGGCGATGAAAAAGATGCTGAAGAATCCGACCAGCCCGAGCGTGCCGAGCTTGCGTTTGCGCGGCGTGGGCGCTTCGGCCGCGATCGCGGTTTCCTCGCCGCGCAGCTTGCGCCGATACTTGCGCCACGTGAACCAGGGCACGCCGACGCCCAAAGCCATGAACAGCAAGGGAATCGCCAGGAAGAGCAGGATCACCGGCCCGTCTTCGTTCTCCGGATTGAGATACGCCATCACCAGGACGACCGCGAAGAACGCGCCGGCCGCGAAGAAGATCGCCATGAACAGCGTCACGCCGATGCACGACGCGAGCGTGATCGCGCCGGATCGACGACCGCCGAAGTGGATGCGAGCCATGACACTGCCCCTACCTGAAAATCGTGCTCGCCCGGAAGAGCGTCGGTCAAAGGCTTGATTATGTCCGATCGACCCGCGGTCGCAAGGGCGCTGCGCGAAAGTGTCCCGCAGATGAGCGATTCACGGTCGCGCATCCCGCACCCGGTACACCGCGCCGAAACCCTCTCCCCTCGGGAGAAGGTGCCGAGCAGGAAACGCGGCATACACGTCGGAGGGTCAACGAAGCGGGTGAGGGGATCGCCATCGACCATGCATTTCCCTCGCGAATCAGACGCGGGGTTGCTGTTGACCCCCTCTCCCTTTCCCTCTCCCTGAGGGAGAGGGGATACATGCCGGCTGCGCCGGCTACCGGCGCGATCGGATAGGATGGCGATCATGCTCGGTGTGAAAAACATTGAATGGATCGGCAATGCGGCGACGGGTCACCTGCGCCTGCTGGATCAGACGCGGCTGCCGGGTGAGCAGGCATATCTCGACTGCCGCACGGTGCAGGACGTCTGGGACGCGATCAAGCGCCTCAGCGTGCGCGGCGCCCCGGCCATCGGCATCGCCGCGGCGTACGGCTGCGTGATCGCCGTGCAGCACGCGTCGGACGAGCGCGCCGCCCTGAAAGAAGCCGCCGACCATCTGAACACGTCGCGACCCACGGCGGTCAATCTCTATTGGGCGCTTCAGCGCATGCAGCGCGTCACGCCCTGCACCGCCGACGCCCTGCTCGCCGACGCACGGCGCATCCATGAAGAAGACGCGGCCATGTGCCGCAAGATCGGCGAGCATGCGCTGACATTGATTGAACGCACGAAGGGCAAAGCCGACGGCCCCGGCATCCTCACGCACTGCAACGCCGGCGCGCTGGCGACCGGCGGCATCGGCACGGCGACCGCGGGCATGTACCTGGCGCGCGAAAAGAACCTGCCGCTGCGCGTCTTCGCCGACGAAACGCGCCCCCTGCTGCAAGGCTCGCGCCTCACCGCGTACGAACTGGCGGAAGCGGGCATCGACGTGACGCTGATCTGCGACGACATGGCCGCGCACGTGATGCACGAAGGCAAGGTCAATCTCGTCATCACCGGCGCCGACCGCATCGCGGCCAACGGCGACGCGGCCAACAAGATCGGCACGTACAACCTCGCCGTGCTGGCGCGGCATCATGGCATCCCGTTCTACGTCGCCGCGCCGAGTTCGACGTTCGACATGGCGATCGACAGCGGCGCGCAGATTCCGATCGAGCAGCGCGGGGAAGAAGAGATCACCGAAGGCTTCGGCATGCGCACCGCGCCGCCGCGAATCAAGACCTACAGCCCGGCGTTCGACGTGACGCCTGCGGAACTGATCGACGCGATCGTGACCGAGCGCGGCATCATCGAGCCGGTGAACGCGCAGCGCATCGGCGAAGTGCTGGGTGACGCGGTGAGCGCGTAACCCTGGACAGCAAGCCGGTGCCGAGCGCAGTGCAGCAGACCACGGCGATCTGCGATCGCCCGCTAAACTCGTTTTGGTCGCTCAGGGCCGGCTTGTCACCGGCGGCACGTTATGACTTGGCGGGTTGCCAGTTCTTCAGCGGGTTCGGCTCGGCCGGGGCGTGGCGCGCGCCGAAGCGCTTGTCGATCGGCATGAGCAGAGCCGCGATGTTGTGGCACAGCCGATCGTCGAGATGGCGGAACATCTCGTAGTGCGCGTCGATGGCGGCGCGGATCTCCTCGTCGCTCTTGCCCGTCTGCTCGACCATCGCGCTGTTCTTCTCCAGCACGGCGTCGATCGTCTGGCGGGTCCACTCGAAGTGATACTGGAAGCAGTAGGTGGTGAGGCCGACCTTGTACGCCTGCGTGCGGCAGGCCTTGGAACCGGACAGCGGCGTGCCGTCGCCGGGCAGGGTGGTGACTTCCTGCCCGTGCATGTGAAACTGCCAGGTGCGCCAGGGGATGCCGTTGTGCACCGGGTCGATCGTGCCGGGGAAAGCCAGTTGCACTGGCTCGAAGCCGACCTCGGGCTGCTCCATCGCACTGACCTCGCCGCCGAGGGCCTTGGCCACGAGCTGGGCGCCCAGGCAGATGCCGACCACGGGGATCTTGTGCTCGTGCGCTTCGCGCAGCATCTGCATCTCGCCGGCCATCCACGCATGCTCGTCGGCCTGGTCGACGTTCATCGGCCCGCCGAGGCTGACGACCCCGTCGATGCCGTCGAGGTCCGGCGGGAGCGTGGGGTCCTCGTACAGCTCACAGACGCGCAGGCGGTGGCCGTAGCCGCGCAGGATCGCCCCGAGCCGTTCGGGACCTTCGAGGGGATGGTGCTGAAAGATCAGGATGGCCATGGCGGGGTTCCGGGGGCTTGCGATTGCGAAGAACAGAAGTCTTGCGATGCGCCATGGCGGTGTCAAATCGCGGCGGACGATGCCGGCGGCGGAGTGGTCCGGGGCTGGTCTGTGGGACGATGTTTCGCGCGGAGGCCGCGGAGAATAAGAATTCTGAAGAAGATCAATATTTAGTTTAAATACTGATTCTTGATCCTCTGCGATCTCCGCGCTCCTGGCGGCCTCTGCGCGAACCCCCTCCCCCACGGGCGATCGGGCTGGAACCGCCCCCATCCCGCCCAAACGCCACAGCACGTCCCGGCCTCGGCGAGGCGGGCGGGGAAATTGGGTGAACCGCTCCGCACCGGCCGATAACCCCAATATGGCGGTCCCTCACACGCTGATCCTCAACGGCGGCGGTCTGCGCAGCCTGGTCGCCACCGCCCTGGTGCGCGGCGAGGCGCAGAAGCAGCGCATCACCGTCGTCCACGTCCTCGACGGCCGACCCAACGGCGCCATCCGCCTCACCCACGCCCAGCGACAGGCCGAGCACCACCGCCTCGGCGACCTCATCGAACTCGACGCCCCGCACATCTACGGCCACGGCCACGGCCGCCAGCCCGACGGCAAGCCGATGGGCGCGCTGGTCGTCCCCCAGGTCGTCCTCGCCACCTTCGAACAGGCCTGGCTCCGACAGGCCGAGCGCATCATCTGGCCCGGCTCGTGCAACGGCGAGCCGCGCGCCATGGCCCGGCTCACCGAGCAACTGGAATTGTGCGACCACCTCGCCGAACTGGAAGCCGACACGCGCCCGCGACTGGAGCCCCCCCTGCTGGAGCTGACCGATCAGCAGATCGTGGAGTTGGGCGCCCAACTCCAGGTCGACTGGACACTGGCCTGGTCCTGCC
>JBMCXL010000174.1:0-6708 GCA_048621015.1 Phycisphaeraceae bacterium | reverse complement strand
AGCCCGGCTTGCGCCGCGCGCTGGTCAGCTTCAGCCAGTCGTCCGCCAGCCCCACGCCGAACAGCCAGACCAGGCAGATCAGCGCCATCACGATGTAGAAGCTCGAGAGGTCCGCGAAGAGCAGCGTCACCGCGAAAATCGCGCTGCTGATGAGGATGCCGCCCATCGTCGGCGTGTTCGCCTTCTGGCGCATGAGCTGGTTCAGGTCTTTGTTGTAGAACTCCGGCTGATCGCCGATCTTCTGCTTCAGCAGCCAGCGGATCGTCGGCCGGCCCAGCGCCGCCACCAGCGCGAAGCTGACGATGATCGCCAGCACCGCCCGGAACTCGACGAACCGGAACACGCGCAGCGGACTGAGCCAGTCGCTGGACTCGATCGCTTCGCGGAACCGGTCGATCAGCAGGTAAATCATGCGGGGGGAGTTGTGGTTTCTTGTTTCTGGTTTCGGGTTCGGCGCGGCCGCCAGTGTATCTATCGAAGAAACCGGTAACCAGAAACCAGAAACTAGAAACCAGAAACCACAAACTTTTTCTCGATCGCCGGGATCAGCCGCTCGAGCGCCATGCCGCGCGAGCCTTTCAGCAGCACCACGTCGCCGGGCTCCAGCAGCTCGGCCACGCGCTGCGGCAGCGCATCATCCCACGCCGGCCAGGCATAAACCTGCATCGCCGGCTGGACGCGGTTCGCCTCGGCCGCGGCGAACGTCGCCAACGCGCCGATCGCCACCAGCAGCACCGGGCCGTCCTCCATCTGACCGGCCCACCGCCCCACTTCGCGATGTGCCTCGGCCGCCGCATCGCCAAGCTCCATCATGTCGCCGAACACGAACACGCGCCGCTTCGCCTCCGGCCACTGGCCGGCCATCGTCGACAAGGCGGCGCGCACCGACTCCGGATTGGCGTTGTACGCATCGTGAATCAGCGTCAGCTCGCCGACCGTCCGCACCTGGAAGCGCCCCGGCACGGGCTCGACGCGCGCCAGCGCCGCCGCGACGTGATCGTCGCTCACGCCCAGCCAGCGCGCCACCTGCGCCGCGGCAGCCGCATTGTGCGCGGCGTGCTCGCCCGGCAGCGAAAGATGGCGCGTCAGTGTGGGCAGCGGTTGGATGTGTTGAACCGTGATGCCTTCCGTCTCCGGCAACAGTGGTTGCAGCCAGTCGTCGGCGGGGATCAGCGCCCGGCCGCCCGGCGGCAAGCAACGCAGCAGGGAGAGCTCCTCCTGCGCCACCGCTTCCACGCTGCCGAACATCTCCAGGTGTTCGCGGCCGATGCTGACGATCACCGCGATGTCCGGCTGCACGAGTGCGCCGAGCTCGGCGACCTCGCCGGGATGATTCGTGCCGATCTCGACAGCGACGTAATCATGCGTCGCCAACGCACCGAGGAGCGTGAGCGGCACACCAATGTGGTTGTTGAAGCTCCTGGGACTTTGCGTGCCCGTGAACGTGCGGTGCGGCTGGAGCTCGTTCACCGCAACCGGTGCGCCGTTCAGGATGGTGTGAATCAGGTGGCGCGTGGTGGTCTTGCCGTTGGAGCCGGCCACCGTGATGACGGTGCATCCGCTTTCGCGCAGGACGGTGCGCCACTGACCAGCCAAACGTTGCAGCGCTGCGAGTGTATCGTCAACGATCAGCAGCGGCGCTTTACCAGCCAGCTCATCCGTAGCGCTGCGCTCGATCATCGCACCGATTGCGCCTTTATTCAGCGCATCGGCCACGAACTTGTGACCATCGAAACGCTCGCCGCGCAGCGCGATGAACAGCTCGCCCGGTTGAATCGTGCGGCTGTCGATGGACACGCCGATCGCGTCGGTGTCGGCGGGCGGCGCACCTTGCCATGCGCCGCCCGTCGCTTCGGCCAGTCCCGACGCGGTCCAGAATGAATGGGTCATCGACTTGGTCGGCATGACGCTGAGCGTTCCTCTTTCCACTGCCGCAGCGCCGCCACTGCTTGCTCGCGATCGTCGAAATGGATCGTCCGGTCGGCGAGGATCTGGTAATCCTCGTGTCCCTTGCCGGCGATCAGCACGGTGTCATCCGAGCCCGCCGCGAGAATCGCCTCACGAATCGCCTTCGCCCGATCGGGCTGAACGTGGAGAGTTTCAAGTTTCAAGTTTCGAGTTTCAAGTTGCGGATCGGCGGCTTCGCCGCCGTCGTCTGAACTTGAAACTTGAAACCTGGAACCTGAAACTCCCTTGAGCATGTCATCGATGATGCGCTGCGGGTCTTCCGTGCGCGGGTTGTCGGAGGTGATCCAGATGGCGTCGCCGAAGCGACAGGCGACCTGGGCCATCTTCGGCCGCTTTTCGCGATCGCGATCGCCGCCGCAACCGAACACGACCAGCAACCGCCCTTCCGTCAGCGGTCGCAGCGCCAGCAGCACGTTCTCCAACGCGTCGTGCGTGTGCGCATAGTCGACGAGCACTGCCGGAAGCTTCGCGTTGCCTTCTTCCGGGGCATCCGGGAGGGGGAATGTGGAGCTCGGCACGCGCTCGAGTCGGCCCGGCACCGGTGGACATTGGACCAGCGCGCGTCGCAGCGTCCGTGTCAGATCGATGATGGCGTGCGCCGCAGCGGCCGCCTGGAGCGCGTTGGCGATGTTGTGCCGACCGACCAGCGGCAGCTCCGCTTCGACCGAGCCCCAGGGGCCGTCGAAGCGCGCCCGGCTGGCGTTTGCGGCAAGCTTCAGGATCGACGCGCAGCATTCGGGCGCCTCCGCGTCATTCGGCGCGGATGAGCCGGCGTCACCGCGCACCGAGCAGCGCAGCACGTGCGCCGCCGGGCCGGGGAACGCTTCGAGCATGCGCGGGGCGTAGGGATCGTCCACGTTCACCACCGCCCAGCCCTTGCCGGGCGTCTGATCCAGCTGTGCAAAAAGCCTGGCCTTGGCCGCGGCGTAGGCGTCCATCGTGCCGTGATAGTCCAGGTGATCACCGGTCAGGTTGGTGAACACGGCGACGTCGAACTGCAGCGCCGCGACGCGCCCCTGCTCGAGCGCGTGAGAGGAGACTTCGGTCACGGCCGCCCGGCAGCCACGGTTGCGCATCACGGCGAGGATGCGCGAGAAGTCGATCGGCCCCGGCGTGGTCAATCCAGTTTCAAGTTTCAAGTTTCGAG
Source organism: Phycisphaeraceae bacterium (assembly GCA_048621015.1). Taxonomy (GTDB): domain Bacteria; phylum Planctomycetota; class Phycisphaerae; order Phycisphaerales; family Phycisphaeraceae; genus JBMCXL01. The sequence continues at coordinate 3,593 of JBMCXL010000174.1, read as the reverse complement.
TTTCAAGTTGGTCGGCGGCATCGCCGCCGTCGTCGGAACTTGAAACCTGAAACCTGGAACTTGGAACTGTCACTCCCAGCGTGCCGATCAGGCCGCAGGTCACGCCGGCGGCGTTGAGCAGGTGGTGGATGAGCGTGGCGGTGGTCGTCTTGCCGTTGGTGCCGGTCACGCCGATGAGCCGCAGGGCATGGGAGGGGTGGTCGAAGAAGCGCTCGGCGAGCGTCGCGGCGAGGCGGACGTCGGCGCGGACAGCGCGAACCCAGGTCACGCTCTCCGGCACGTCGGCCGGCGGCTCGGTGTCGGTGATGATGGCGGCGGCGCCGCGCTGGATGGCATCGGCGATGAACGCCCGGCCGTCGGCCGCGTCACCGGCCCGTGCCAGAAACGCGCAGCCGGGCTGTACCTGGCGGGAGTCCTCCACCAGGTCGGTCAGCTCCAGCGCAGCCGAGCCCTGCTCGACGCGCAGGTCCAGCCCCGCGATCAAGGCATCCAATCGCATCATCATTCCATCGTATCGGCGTTCGACCGAGGCGGATCGTCAAAGTTTTCACCTGCGGCGCTGGCGCTTGCGCTGTCCAACAGCCCGCCCCGAACGGGGGCGCGGCGCCGCGCCCCCGTTGGGGGCGGGCTGTCAACGCCGGGGGCGTGTACGTGTAAAGGTCGGGTGCGTTACTGCGGCACGCGCGTCACGACGGAACGGCTCGCCCCGTCGCGCGTCCAGACGCTCTCCCGGCCGCGGTGGTTGGCCAGGTGCGTCAACCGCTGCAGATAGGATTGCAGGGTCTGCTCGTCAAAGGAGAGAAGGAACTCCGGCTTGGCCGAGCGGTTCCGCTCCCGAATCGCCTCGATCATCTCATGCTTGCTCATCGCAACGCACCCTCACTGACCTCGCGACGCCGCCTCCCTGCCACGACGCTGGTGCATGTGTTGGCCCAATCTCCGTATCGGGCGCTCCAGTCCGGTCCATCGGCTCGGAGGGCATCGACCCACCACGCCGTCGATCTTGAGGCGATAACCTTTGCGGACCAACAGGCAGGGCGAGGCAACGGTGGATAAGCGAGCGTTATCGGGCTTCGCGCGGTGGATCGGCCGGCCACATGCCGCGCGCCGGGGTACGGGATTGGCGTTTCTGCTTCCGTCGACGGCAGCGGCAACAGTACAATGGCTCCGTCCTTATTTCTTGTTTCTTCACAACATTGCTGCGGAGTCTGATCATGCCCATGGTTGTCTACAGCCCGTATTCCGGCAGGCCGGTGAAGGTTCGGGACGAAGATGTCAATCGCGCCATTCGCGACGAGGAGGGGCGCATCTTCTATGTCGTCCAGCGAAGCGACGGCCAGGGACACTACACCGCGCCCACGCGGCAAGGCTCGGAGAAGGACGAGCAGCGCTACATGGAGATGATCTCCAAGAGCGCCGCCGCCGAGCAGCAGAAGCACAAGAGCACCCCCGCCGCCATGCACGACGCCACCGGTCCGGGCCGACGCGGCGGGATGGGTCGGCTGGTGCGCTTGATCATCTTGCTCGTGATCCTTCTTGCCGTGCTCTACGTGGCGCTGGCCTACACCGGCAACCTGCCCGCGGGCATTCCCAACCTCCTGCCGGTCGGCGGGGGTCAGCAGCCGAGCAGTTTTGAGGATGAATTGTGGATCGAATTCGAGCTGGCCGCGGTCGTGCAGGTCGCCGCGTTCCCAAACCCGCTCCCCCCGGGAGAGGGTGCCGAGCAGGAGGCGCAACATTCGCTTGAAGTGGTCAACGAGGCGGGAGAGGGGATCACCATCAACCGGGCGTCTTCCTGCGCGGCGTAGATGCCAGCCACCGCGCAGCGCGGTACATTAACCAGCATGAAATCCTTGCCTGCAATCATCTTACTGATGGGCGCGGCGCTGCTGGCGCTGCCCGGCTGCGGCGATGATCTGCCGGATGCCGCGTTCACCTTCATCACCACCACCGAGCATCACGACCTCGACCCGCAGAAGATGAGCTGGGTGCACGACATCCGCCTGGCGCGGACGCTGTACCGGCCGCTGGTCGAGCTGGACTACGCCACGATGGAGATTGCGCCCGCCGTCGCGGCCGGGTGGGAGATCACCGAGGATCAGACCGTCTACACGTTCCACCTGCGCGAAGAGGCGCGCTGGTCCAACGGCGATCGCGTGACGGCCGGCGATTTCGTGTATGCGTGGCGCCGCGCGATGTTGCCGGACATGGCCGCCTCGTACACCCATCTCATGTTTCACATCAAGGGGGCGAGCGATTTTTTCGACTGGCGCAGCGAACAACTTGAACAGTTCGACGAGCTGCGGCAGCAGCAGGGCGAGGACGCCGCGCGGCGGTTGTGGGCGCAGACCGAGCGAAAGTTCGACGAGTTGGTTGGATTGGACGCCCCGGACGAGCGCACGCTCGTGGTGACGCTGGAGCGGCCGACGCCGTACTTCCTGTCACTGGTCTCCTTCTCGACGTTCATGCCCGTTCACCGCGCGAGCGTGGCCGAGGCGACCGCGCTCAACACCGACACCGGCATGCAGCGCGTCGATGGCGGATACTGGAGCGATCCGCAGCGCCTGGTGACCAACGGCGCTTATTGGCTCGCCCGGTACGTGCCGCAGCGTTACGCGCTGCTGGAGAAGAACCCGCACGTCTGGGACGCCGAGGCGATCCAGACGGAAAAGATCTTGGAGCGCATCATCCGCAACCCGCAGTCGGCGCGGCGGACGTACAGCAACGGCGGCGCGGACTTCTGGCCGGGCGTGCCCGGTGCTTCGACCATGGCGGCCGACCTGGTGAGCGCGGAGCGCTCGGATGTGCACGTCGCGCCGCTGGCGGGCACGTATTTCTACAACTTCAACTGCATGGACAAGCTGCGCGACGGGCGCGACAACCCCCTGGCCGACGCACGCGTCCGCCGCGCCCTGGCGCTGGCGATTGATCGCGAGACGATCGTGCAGCGCGTGACGCGGTTGAATCAGCCGATCGCGCGCAGCTTCGTGCCCACCGATGCGCTGCCGGACTACGAGCCGCCGGTGGAGGAAGGGGTGACGTTCGATCCCGAGCGGGCGCGTGAGCTGCTGGCGGAAGCGGGTCACGCCGACGGCGAGGGGCTGGAGGGCCTGAGCATTCTCTACAACACCGGCCACGGCCACGAGAAGGTCGCCCAGGCGATCCAGAGCATGTGGAATCAACATCTGAATGTTTCGATCACGCTGGAGCCGAGCAGCAGCACCGCGTTCGGCGAGCGGCTGGACAACCACGACTACACCATCGCCCGCGCCTCGTGGATCGGCGACTATCCGGATGCGACAACGTGGCTGGACAAAATGACCAGCGACAGCACCAACAACGATTGTGGCTGGTTCAATACCGAATACGACACCCTGCTCGAACAGGCGCGCGACGAGACCGACACGCAGCGCCGCATCGAATTGCTGCGCGAGGCGGAGGCGGTGCTGCTGCGCGAGCAGCCGATGGCGCTCATCTTTCAGTACGTGCACGTGAACCTGTGGGACCCGGCTCGCGTGCGCGGGCTCGAGGCGAACAACTGGGCGCGCTGGCGGCTGGAGGATGTGGTGATGAGCGAGTAGAAACGGGAGAAG